>DASYWD010000046.1 GCA_035936415.1 Longimicrobiaceae bacterium | reverse complement strand
GCCCGGCCCTCCCCGAGGTGCCCGGGCGGACCGGCGGGCGGACGGGTCGGCGCGTCCGCGAGCGGCTTTGTCGCCGGGCGGCGGCGCGCTACATTGCTGCAGCACACGGATGCCGGCGCCCGCTTCGCCTCCCCGCCCCGGCGGCGCTCACCTCCCACCGCATGAGTCACCCCGTGTCGATCCCGCAGCGGCTGCGCAGCCTTCCCTGGAGCGAGGTGGCCGCCTTCGCGGCGCTGCTCGCCACCGCGGTGCTCGTGGACCTCCTCCTGGTGATCGTCCACGTGCACCTCCCCCCCGGGGAGCTGAAGCAGATGCTGGCGCCGGCGTTCCCGGCGTCGTACAAGAACTGGGTGATGTGGGCGGCCTTCCTCCCCGCGGTGGTCTGGGCGGCGCGCTCCGTAACCGCCTCCGGCTGGGCGTGGTGGAGGCGTGTCGGGACCTCCGTCGGGCTGGCGCTGGTCCTCGCGGGGGCGCACTCCGCCATCGAGATGTGGCTGCACCGGGCCGAAGGGGCGCACCACGTGCTCTCCAGTGGCTTCTTCTCGTACCACGTGGTGCACGGCCTGCTCACCTATTCCATCGTCTTCGCCGTCGCGCTGCTCATGGAATCGGACCGGGCTGCGCGAGCGCGGGAGCGCAGGGAGGCGCAGCTCCACGAGCAGGTCGCGCATGCCCAGCTGCAGACGCTCCGGATGCAGCTCCAGCCGCACTTCCTGTTCAACACCCTCAACTCCATCTCCGCGCTGGTGGAGGAGGACGTTCGCGAGGGGCAGCGCATGATCGGGCAGCTCAGCGACTTCCTCCGGCTGACGCTCACCAGCACCGAGCACCAGGAGGTGCCGCTGCGCGAGGAGCTGCGGCTCGTGGACACCTACGTGGAGATCCAGCGGGCCCGCTTCCGCGACCGCCTTGCGGTGGAGTACGACGTGGACGAGGAAGCCATGGACGCCCTCGTCCCGAACCTCATCCTCCAGCCCCTGGTCGAGAACGCCATCAAGCACGGGATCCAGCCGTCCCTGGCCGGGGGGACCGTCGTCGTGCGGGGGTATCGCGAGGAAGAGCACCTGGTGCTGGAGGTCGTGGACGACGGGGTCGGGATGGGGACTGCCGCGGAGCCGGGGACCGGCGTGGGACTCCGGAACACGCGTGAGCGCCTGCGCCGGTGCTACGGAGCCGGGGCGGAGCTGGAGATCGTCCGGCGCGCTCCGACGGGGACCGTGGTCGTGCAGCGGCTCCCGTGGACCACGGCGCCCGCGGCGGCGGGAGGCCGCGCGTGATCGCGCGCATCCGCGTGGCGATCGCCGACGACGAGCCGCTCGCGCGCCAGAGGCTCCGCTCCCTCCTGTCCCGACACGCCGACCTGGAGGTGGTGGCGGAGTGCGCCAACGGCCTCGAGGCCGTCACGGCCGTGGCGACGCACCGCCCCGACCTGCTCTTCCTCGACGTCCAGATGCCCGGGATGACCGGGGTGGAGACGCTGTGCTCGCTGGGGGACCGCGCGGTCCCCGCCGTGGTGTTCGTCACCGCGCACGACGAGCACGCCGTGGAGGCCTTCGAGCACCAGGCGCTCGACTACCTGCTCAAGCCGGTGAGCGAGGAGCGCTTCGCCCGGATGCTCGGACGGGTGCGGGAGCGCCTCGCCGAGAAGTCGTCCACCGCCCTGACCGGGGAAGTCCTCCGCCGGCTCGCCGAGGCCGCCGCGGGACCGGCGCCCCCGCCGGCCGCGGCCCCCACCCGGCCCGAGCGGCTCCTGGTGCGTTCCGGGCCCAGGCTCCGGTTCGTCGAGGTCGCCGACGTGGACTGGATCGAGGCGGACGGCGACTACGTGCGCCTGCACACCGGGAAGACGTCGCACCTGATGCGGTCGACGCTCGCGGCGGTCGAAGCCCAGCTCGATCCCGCCCGGTTCGTGCGCATCCACCGCTCCACCATCGTGCGTACCTCCCGGATCCGGGAGATGGAGCCGTACTTCCGGGGCGAGTTCATGGTGGTCCTGGACACCGGGGCGAAGCTCAAGATGAGCCGCAGCTACCGGGAACGGCTGCAGAGCGCCCTCGGACAGGAGCTGTAGGCGGAACGGCAGCCGGAGCGGATCTCACCGGGAGTCGGGACCGGTGCCCGGGTCGTCCCGCTGCTCCCGGGTGCCCGCGCTCCCGGCCGGGATGGCCGGGGCGCGCAGCGGAAGGCGCACCGTGAAGACGCTCCCCTCCCCCAGGCTGCTGCGGACCTCCACGTCGCCCCCGAGCAGGCGGGCCAGGTGGCGGGTGACGCTGAGGCCCAGCCCGGTTCCGCCCACGCGGCGCGAGGGGGCCTGCTCCACCTGCCAGAAGGGATCGAACACCTTCTCGGCCTGCTCGGCGGTGATCCCGATCCCGGTGTCCCGCACCTCCAGCTCCACCGCGTCACCCCGCTTCCGGGCGGTGAGCCGCACCGCACCCTCGTCCGTGAACTTCACCGCGTTGGAGAGGAGGTTGAGGAGGATCTGGCGCAGCTTTCCCGGGTCGGACTCCATCCACACCGGCTCGTCCCGGAGCTCCACCGGGAAGGCGAGCTGCTTGGCGTGCGCCAGCGGCTCCACCAGCAGGCACGTCTGGCGCACCAGCTCCGCCAGCTCGAAGCGCTCCAGACGGACCTCCTCGCGCCCCGCCTCGACGCGGGAGAAGGTGAGGATCTCGTCGATGAGCTGGAGGAGGTGGCTGGAGCTGGCGGTGATGCGCCCGAGCTGCTCGCGCTGCCGCTCGGTGAGCGGCCCCGCCACCTCCGCGTCCAGTAGGTCCGCGTACCCCATGATGGCGTTCATGGGGGTGCGCAGCTCGTGGCTCATGGTGGCCAGGAAGTCGCTCTTGGCCTGGCTGGCGACCAGGGCGGCGCTGTACAGGCGCGCGTTGTCGATGGCCAGCGCCGCGCGCCGGGCCAGCTCCTCGGCGACCGCCAGGTCGGCCTCGTTCAGGGTGCGCTCCGATCGGGCGGTCACGAAGGTGACGGCCCCGATGGTCTCCCCCCGCGCCACCAGCGGGACCACCAGGGAGGAGCGCAGGCCCAGCCCGCGGAGGGCCTGCAGGTGCGCCTCGTCCCGGGCGGCCCGGCGCAGCGCCTCGTCCGTGATGTCCCGGACGAGCTCCGGCTCGCCCGTCCGGAGGACCCGGGACACGCCGGACGCACCGTCGCCCGAGAGGTACCGGAGCAGGAGGTCCCGCGCGAGCTCGTCCCCGGGCGGGTCGGTGTGGGCGACGGTCAGCCGCTGGATCGCGCCGTCCTCCCCGCGCATGTGCACCATGCACCCGTCGGCCAGGGCGGGGACCGCCAGCGCCGCCACCCTGGTCAGCGTCTCCTCGTACTGCAGCGAGGACGCCAGCACGCTGCTCGCCTCCGCGAAGAAGCGCTGCCGCTCCTCCCCCCGGCGGCGCTCGTCCACGTCCACGCAGACGCCCACCCACTCGCGCACGCTCCCGTCCGGCTCCCGCACCGGGATTCCGCGCGCGGAGACGTAGCGGAAGCTCCCGTTGCGCACCCGCAGGCGGTACTCGGCGTCGTACGTGCTCCCGGTGCCGACCGCCTCCTCCCAGGCGTGGAGCACGCGCTCGCGGTCGCCGGGGTGGAGGGCGTCCAGCCAGCCGTACCCGCGCGCCTCCTCCGGCGTCTGCCCGGTCAGCTCCCGCCATTCGGGAAGGTCGCCCCGGACCCGCCCCTCCGGGTCCGCGGTCCACACCACGTCCGCGATGGCGGCCACCAGCGAGCGGAAGCGCACCTCGCTCTCCCGCACCTCGGTTTCCGCCTGGCGGACGCGCAGCAGCGCCCGCACGGTGGCGATCAGCTCCCGCGGCTCCACCGGCTGGGTGAGGTAGGCGTCCGCTCCCCCTTCCAGCCCCTGGGCGCGGTGGTCCGCGTCGCGGTAGGCCGCGGACATCTGCAGGATGGGGATGGCGGCGGTGTCCGGGTCGTCCTTGAGCCGCTGCGCCACCTCGAAGCCGCTGAGGTCCGGGAGGTTGACGTCCAGGATGATGAGGTCCGGCTGCTCCCGCGCGCGGTCGAGCGCCTCGCCCCCGGTGGCGGCCTCCAGCACCGCGAAGCCGGCCTGGCGCAGCACCCGGCTGGTGGCGTAGCGCCCCGCCGGGTAGTCGTCCACGTGCAGGACGGTCATGGTCCGCTGCTCAGGCATGGAACGCTCGCATCAGCCCTCCGCCCCGGGAGAGTACGTGAGTGGAAGGACGACGTGGAAGGTGGAGCCCTGGCCGGGGGCGCTCTCCACCCCCACGCTCCCGCCCAGCAGCTCGGCCAGCTTGCGCGAGAGGGGGAGCCCCAGCCCGGTGCCGCGGGCCCGCCGCTGGAGCGGGCTGTCCACCTGGGCGAAGTCGCGGAAGATCCGCTCCTGGTCGTCCGGCGCGATCCCGATCCCGGTGTCGCGCACGCGGAAGGTGATCCGCTCGCCCGCGGCGTCCAGCTCCGCCGAGACCCGCACCTCGCCGTTCTCCGTGAACTTCAGCGCGTTGGAGATGAAGTTCCGGAGGACCTGCGCCACCTTGGCCTCGTCGGTGTGCAGCGGCGGGATCCCGGAGGGCTCCTCGAACTCCAGCCGGACCCGCGTCCCCTCCATCAGCGGGCGGAGCATGGCCCGGAGCGCGCTGTACAGCTCCGGGACGGTGAAGGTGTCCGGGCGCACCCGGACCTGCCCGGCGTCCACGCGCGCGGCGCCCAGCAGGTCGTCCACCATGTCCAGCAGGTCGCGCGCGGCGGTGCGCACGAAGCGCACCTGCGTCTCCTGCTCCTCGCTGAGCGGGCCGTCCAGCCGGTCCAGGAGGAGCCCCGAGATGGCGAGGATGGAGTCCAGCGGCGTGCGGAACTCGTGGCTCATGTAGGAAAGGAACTGCGCCTTCACCTCGTTGGCGCGCCGGAGCTCGACCGCGCGCTCGTCCAGCTCCGCGTACAGCGCCACCACCCCGCGGTTGGTGTCTTCCAGCTCCCGGTTCAGGCGGAGCAGCTCCTCCTGCCGCTCCTCCAGCGCGCCCAGGGTGCGGAGCAGCTCCTGGTTCTGCTCCTGGACCTCGGCCCCGGTGCTCGCGGGGCGCGTCCTCGCCAGGATCTCCCCCATCCGGGAGACCGCCGCCGGCCCCGCGGGGGGCGCCCCCGCGGGGAGGCGCTTCCCCATGCGTACCTCCGTCCCCCCGCCCGGCACGGACTCGACCTGGAAGGTGTCCATCAGCCGGCGCGACCCCACCATCCCCATCCCCATCCCGGTGGAGGAGGTGTACCCCCCGCCCAGCACCTCGCCGAGGTGCGGGATCCCCCGCCCGCGGTCCGCGACCAGCACCGCGAGCTGCTGCGCGCCGTCCTCCCCCTCCACCCGGAACTCCACCCGCCCGCCCCCGGCATAGGCGAAGGCGTTGCGGGCGATCTCGGAGACGGCGGTGGCGATCCGCGTCGCCGCGAGCCGGTCGAAGCCCAGGAGCTCCGCCACCTGCCGGGCACGCTGGCGGGCCAGCACCACGTCGTGCTCCCCCCGCAGCGCAAGCGCGAGCAGCGAGTACGTCACGCGCGCCCTCCCCGCCGCGCCACCACCACCGTGGCGTCGTCGCTGTCGCGGGCCAGGTCCCGGAAGAGCACCCCCGCCACCAGCGAGGGGTCGCGGGCCAGCAGCCCCGGGTAGCCGCCCAGGCTCCAGCGGGAGCCCAGCCCGTCGGAGTGGAGGATCACCAGCGCCCCGGGCGGCCACGGGTACGAGAACTCCTGGGCCCTGCGGAAATGGTGCCCCACGATCCCGCTCATCGACACCATGCTCCGCTCTTCCTCGTGGCCGATGGCGGCCCCGGCGATGTTCCCCACCCCGGCGAAGCGGACCTCCCCGCGCTCGGCGTCCAGGTCGGCCACGGCCGCCGCCGCTCCGCGCGTGCCGCGCAGGGCGTCGTGGAGGCGCCGCAGCATCTCCGCCGGGGCGAGGCCGGGGTGCGCATGGAAGGCCCGCATCGCCTCTCCCGAGGCCTCCGCCGCGCCGGGGCCGTGGCCCAGCCCGTCCACCACCAGGAGCTGCACCCCCCCGGGGTGGGCACGCACCGCCCAGCCGTCGCCGCAGACGTCCTCGCCGGGCATGGGCCGCATCACCGAGCCCACCTCCACCGCGGCCGCGGGCGGAGCGGGGGTGGAGCGCGGCCAGAGGCGCGCCAGCACCGCCGTCCCCGCGCCCGGCTGGGAGTGGATGTCCCACTCGTCCGCCACCCGGGAGATGGCCCCCAGCCCTGTCCCCGGGCTCCCGGCGGTGGAGTAGCCGTCGCGGAGCGCCTCCCCCAGGTCGGAGATCCCCGGCCCGGTGTCGAGCGCCAGCAGCTCCACCCCCGCCACGCCGCCGCGCAGCCTGGGCTGGGCGAGCATCCGCCCGCCCCGGCCGCCGGTGTGCTTGGCCAGGTTCCCGGCCATCTCGGTGGCGACCAGGGCCACGCGCCCCGCGTCCGTCTCGTCGAAGCCCAGCTCGTGCGCCATCCGGGCCACCCGGCGGCGCGCCTCGCCCGCTTCGCTCATCTCCTCCACGGAGAGGACCACGCCGCACCGGCTCTCCATACCCCTACTTCCACTTTACGGTGACGACGCGCGTCCCCTCGCCCGGGGCGGAGCGCAGCTCGAACTCGTCCACCAGGCGGCGGGAGCCGCCCAGCCCCAGCCCCAGGCCGGTCCCGGTGGTGAACCCGTCGCGAAGCGCCTGCTCCACGTCGGCAATCCCGGGGCCGCGGTCTTCGAACACCAGGCGCAGCCCGCGCCGGGGCGGCTCTTCCAGCATCTCCATCCGCATGACGCCGCCCCCGCCGTGCACCAGGGTGTTGCGCGCCAGCTCGCTGGCGGCGGTCACCAGCTTGGTCTGCTCCACCAGCGAGAACTTCATCTCCACCGCCCAGGCGCGGACCGCCTGCCGCGCGGTGACCACGTCGCTCTCGGCGCGGATGGAGCGCTCGTCACTCCTGGTCACCGTCATGGCCGTCATTGCCGAAGGCTCCGCCGTCCGCCCACTCGTCCCGCAGCGAGACGCGCAGCAGCTCCATCCCGCGCTCCACGTTGAGCGCGGTGCGCACGCCCGGAAGGGAGAGCCCCAGCTCCACCAGGGTGATGGCGACCGCGGGCTGCATCCCCACCACCACCGTCTCCGCGTCCAGCACGCGCGACATGGCGGCGATGTTGGCCAGCACCCGGCCGATGAAGGAGTCCACGATCTCCAGCGCGGAGATGTCGATGAGCACCCCGCGCGCCCCGGTGCGCGCGATCTGCTCCGTGAGGTCGTCCTGGAGGGTCAGCGCCAGCCGATCGTGCATGTCCACCTGGATGGTGACCAGGAGGAACCGGCCCATCCTGAGGATCGCGATGCGCTCCATCGTACCGGCCTCAGCCCGTCACGCGGGAGATCCGCCACCCCGTCAGGCGGAGCGCCGTGGCGATGGCGTCCGCCAGGTTGGCCTTGGTGGTGGTGCCGTGCAGCTCCACACCCAGGTGGACGATGGTCTGCGCGATCTGCGGGCGGATCCCGCTGATGATGCACTCGGCGCCCATGAGGCGGGCGGCGGCGACCGTCTTGAGGAGGTGCTGCGCCACCAGGGTGTCGACCGTGGGCACGCCGGTGATGTCGATGATGGCGATGCTCGCCCCGATCTCGACGATCTTCTGGAGCAGGTTCTCCATCACGATCTGGGTGCGCGCGCTGTCCAGCGTCCCGATCAGCGGCACCGCGACGACCCCGTCCCACAGCTTGACCACGGGGGTGGAGAGCTCCAGCAGCTCCTGCTGCTGCCGCTGGATCACGTCCTCCCGGCTGCGCTGGTGGGCCTCCGTGGTGAGGAGCCCCAGCCGGTCCAGGAGGGTGGTGGCGGACCAGACGGCGTCCAGGAGCGGCTCGGGCCGGTCGGCGAGCATGCCCCGCAGGCGGCCGAAGAGCGGCTGCTTGAGCGAAAGCACGAACATGGCGGTGTCGGCGGGCGAGAAGCCCTGCACCGCGCGCGCGCGTGACAGGCGCGCCAGGAACTCCCGCACGGCGGCCCACTCCGGGGCCTGCACGTCGCTCGCGTTCCCGCTCCCCACGGCATCCCGGACCAGGTTCAGGAACTCCACTGACTGCTGCCGCAGCTCGGCCTCGGTGATGAGGTGCGCGCGCGTCGTGGTGGCGGAGGCCTGCTCCCGGACCCAGGCCTCCAGCAGCTCCTGGACGTCGGTGCCGAGTGCCTCCGCTACGATCTGCTCTCCGGTCTGGGCCATGGTCGGGTTCCGTGGGGGATCGGGATGCCGCGCTCCGCGCGCGAGCGGGTCGCGCCCGAAAACGTATGGCTGGCTCCCCGGCCCGGTAAGCAAGCCCCGGGCCGGAGGAGCGGACCCCGTGAGAGACCGGTCCGGCCCGGCGCAGGGACTCGCGGAGCGGCTACGCAGCCTCGTGAGCCTTACTTCGCGTCCGCGGCCCTCGCCAGGTCCTCTTCCCTTCCGGCGACGACCAGCGTGTTGCTCTCGCTGAGCTCGACGTCCAGGTCCGGTATGGGCGTCATCACGTTGCGCTGCACGTCGTGGACGGCGATGGCGGAGACCCCGTACGTCCGGCGGAGGTCGAGCTCCCGGAGACGCCGGCCCACCCAGCTCGCCGGCACCGTCATCTCCTGCACGCCGAACCCGTCTCCCACGTCGATGTAGTTGAGGACGCGGACGCTCGCGATGCGCCTCGCCAGGCGCAGGCCGGACTCACGCTCCGGGAAGATCGTCTCGGTCACGCCGAGCTTCTCCAGCACGCGGGCCTGGTTGCGCGAGACCACGTCCACGTAGATCTCGGGAACGCCGAGGTCGCGCAGGGCCATGGTGGCGAGAATGCTGGCGGTGATGCTGCGCCCGGTGCTCACCACCGCCGCGTCGGCGCCCTCGGCCCCGATCCGCTGCAGCGTCGCGACCTCCCTGCCGTCGCCCACCACGGCCCGGGTCGCGTGGCGCGCGATCCGGTCCACCGCCGCCTCGTCGATGTCGAGGGCGACCACCTCGTACCCCCTCGCGTGGAGCGACTCCGCCACGCTCACCCCGAAGCTCCCCAGCCCGATCACCACGAATCGTTTCATCTCGCTCCCCCTGGTTCAGCCGACGACCACGTCCTCGTACGCGTTGCGGATCCTCCCGGCGCGGGGCGACGCGGAGAGCGCCAGCGCCGCGGCGAAGGTGATCGGCCCCACGCGTCCCAGGAACATGAGCAGCATCGTGAACACCTTTCCGAACGGCGACAGGCCGGCGGTGACCCCCATGGTGAGCCCCACGGTGTTGATGGCGCTCACCGCCTCGAAGGCGTACGCCAGGAAGCCCCTCGCCACACCCGCGTGTCCGACCGCGCCGATCTCGCTCGTGGTGTACACGAAGATCGCGGCGGTCACCAGCCCCACCCCGACCACGACGAGCCCGACGGCGCGCTGGACCGACTCGTCGCGGATGGAGCGGTCCCACAGGTGGACGACCACGCGTCCCCGGAAGCGGGACCAGGCGAGCAGCGCGACCAGGGCGATCGTGGTCGTCTTCAGCCCCCCCGCGGTGGACCCGGGCGAGCCCCCGACGAACATCAGCAGCATGGTCAGGAAGTTCGTGTTCGCCGCGGCCTCGCCGTAGTCGATCGTGTTGAATCCACCCGTACGCGCCGTCACGCTCAGGAAGAGCCCGTTGAGCACCTTCACCCGGTCGGGCATGCCGGCGAAGGTGATCCGCCACTCGAACGCGGTGAACAGGATCCAGCCGCCGACGATGAGAACCGCCGTGGTGGCGAGGACCAGGCGGGTGTGCAGGGAGATCCGGAAGCGGCGCCCCGCCTCCCCGGTCCGTGCCCGCAGGTAGAGCTCTTCGAGGACGAGAAAGCCGATTCCGCCCACCACGATCAGCGCCATGATCACCAGCAGGGTGTACGGCGCGGCCCGGAATCCGGTCAGCGAATCCGTGAAGGTGGAGAACCCCGCGTTGCAGAAGGCGCTGATCGAGTGGAAGAGCGCCGGCCAGGCCGCGCCCCCCCAGCCGAAGCGTGGAATCCAGAGCAGGTACAGCAGGACGGCGCCCACGGCCTCGAGCGCCAGCGTGAACACCACCACGTCGCGCGTGAGCCGCCGGTAGTCGAGGTCCGGGATGATCTCGGCCGAGCTCGCGGCGAGGGACTGCTGCCGGAGCGACAGTCGCCGGCCCAGGGCGGCGATGATCACCGTGGTGAAGGTGATCATCCCCAGACCGCCGAGCTGGATGAGGAGCAGGATGAACGCCTGGCCGGTCGGCGTGAAGTACGTGGCGGTGTCCACCACGATCAGCCCGGTGACGCACACCGCGCTCACCGCGGTGAAGAGCGCATCCAGCCAGCCCAGGGACTCCCCCGTGTACAGTCCCGGGAGCGCCTTGAGCCCGAGCGTCCCGATGGCGATGAGGAGAAGAAACGAGCCTACGAAGAGCTGGGGCGGAGTGAGGCGCTGCCAGAAAGAGGTCTTCCGCTGGTCCACGACGTCCCAGTTGTGGAGCCACCCTCTCGACGCGGGGCTCCCCTGGACGTCGCCGGATGCTTCGAGGTCCTCTCTGCTCACCTTCGATCCATGGAGACCGTCCGTACGTGCGCGGGATCCGCGCGGCCCGGCATGGGCTTCGCACTGGCCTGCGGCAGGAGCGTTCACGCAACAGTTCTGCCACCTGCGCATGGAACCATTCGTTCGGCCCGGTTCGATCGTACGCCGCGTCTGGGGCGACGCCGACCTGGTGCTGCTGGTCTTCGCGGGCGCGGCGGCCGAGTTCGCGCTGAACCGCGCCGTCGACTGGCTCTTCTTCACCGGCGAGCTGCCGCGCGACCCCCTGGGCCGGCTCTTCTCCACGGCGGCCTACGCCCAGGAGATCGCGCTGGCCGACCGCGCCACGGCGGAGCGCGCGATGCAGCGGATCCGCAGCGCGCACGCGGCGGTGGAGCAGGCCCGGGGCGGGCGCATCCCGGACTGGGCGCACCGCGACGTGCTCTACCTGCTCGTCGACTATTCCGAGCGTGCCTTCGAGGCGCTCCACCGCCCCCTCGACGAAGCCGAGCGGCGGGAACTGTGGGAGGTGTTCCGGCGCGTGGGCGAAGGGCTCCACGTCCCCGACCTTCCCCCGGACTACGCCGCCTGGCGGGCGGACCGCGAGCTCCACCTGGAGCGCGACCTGGCCTTCGGACCGTACACGTCCGCGCTCTACGAAGCCTACCGCCGCCACCTGGGCCCCTGGCGCTTTCACCTCCTGCGGCAGGTCCAGGCCGCGCTGGTCCCCGAGCGCGTACGCCGGCTGCTGGGCCTGGCGCGGCGCCCCTGGCTGCGCCGGCTGCTCCCGCTCTACCCCGCGGTCGCGAGGCTGGGCTTTCGCTCCGGGATCCAGCGGGCGCTCATCCCGCCGGCGTACCTCGCTGCGGTCCGACGCCTCGACGCGAGAGAGGAGACGGATCCCGGGGGCAAGCCGCTCCCACACTCGCCCTGACACCTGCAGGAGCCCCGCGCCCGCACTCCCCGCTTGCGTCGGACGCGCACTCGCTTTATAGTGCAAAGTGCTTGGCCGTGCTGCGGAGCGCCATCTGCCGGGCCGTCCGGAGGGAGAACGACTGACGCGCACAGGAGTGTTGACTTACCTAGAACCGCAATGTATAGTGCTGTCAGGTACCGTTGATCCCTCGCGACGCGCGCACCGAGCATGGACATCGGCAAGGACCTGGTCGCCGCCTCCGCCACCCCGCTCGTCCTGGCCATCGTGGCCGAGGCCGACACGTACGGCTACGCGATCCTCAAGCGCGTCGGCGAGCTGTCCGGGGGCCGGCTGCAGTGGACGGACGGGATGCTCTACCCCGTGCTGCACCGGCTGGAGAGGCACGGCCACATCGAGGGCAGGTGGGGCACCTCGGAGAGCGGCCGCCGGCGCAAGTACTACCGCATAACCGAACAGGGGCTGGCGGAGCTGACGGAGCAGCGGAAGCAGTGGCAGACCGTGGACGAGGCGTTGCGCAACATCTGGTTCGCGGCGACGCACCCGGGTGGGTGGACGCCCACCCCTACCCCCTCGCAAGGCTGAGGCGATGATGATATCAGACGCGGCCGACCCGCTCGAGGTGCAGATCGACCAGTGGCGGACCTATCTGGGCCGCCGCCGCGCGATCCACCCCGTCGACGTGGAGGAGCTCGAGGACCACCTGCGCGACCAGATCGCGACCCTGGAGGACGCCGGCCTGGCGCCGGACGAGGCGTTCCTGGTGGCGGTCAAGCGGATGGGCGCGCAGGACGCCATCGCGAACGAGTTCGCGCGCGAGCACTCGGAGCGCCTCTGGAAGCAGCTGATCGTCGGGCCCGACGCTACGGACGCGGCCGGCGGTGAGTCGCGCCGCGAGATGCTCGTGGTGTTGGCGCTGGCGCTGGCCGCGGCGCTGGCGATCAAGGTGCCGGCGCTCTTCGGGCTCCAGCTGGACGAGGACGCCGCCTTCTACGCCCGCAACGCGAGCCTCTTCGTACTCCCGCTCCTGGCGGGCTATTTCGTCTGGAAGCGCGGGATCGGCCCCGGCACCCGGGGGTGGCTGGCGCTGGCCTTCGCCGGTGCCGCCGTGGTCGCCAACGTCTTCCCGTTCGGCGCGGACAGCAACACCCAGGGGCTCCTCGCGCTGCACCTGCCGATCGCGCTCTGGCTGGTCGTGGGCGTGGCCTACGTGGCGGGCCGCTGGCGCGACGGCGCCGCGCGCATGAACTTCGTCCGCTTCTCCGGCGAGCTGTTCATCTACTACGTGCTCATCGCGCTCGGCGGCGGGGTTCTGGTCGGCTTCACGATGGGGATGTTCCAGGCGATCGGGATCGACGCCGAGTGGGTGGTGGAGAGCTGGCTGGTGCCCTGCGGCGCGCTCGGCGCGGTGATCGTCGGCTCCTGGCTGGTCGAGGCGAAGCAGGGTGTCATCGAGAACATGGCACCGGTGCTGACGCGCCTCTTCACCCCGCTCTTCGCGGCGACGCTCCTCGTCTTCCTGGCGACCATGGCGCTGTCGGGGCGCGGCATCGACATCCAGCGCGAGGTCCTGATCGCGTTCGACCTGCTGCTGGTGCTCGTCGTCGGGCTGCTGCTCTACTCCGTCTCCGCCCGCGACCCGCACGCGCCGCGCAGCGCCTTCGACTTCGTGCTCGTTGCGCTCGTGATCAGCGCGCTCGTCGCCGACGGCGTCGCGCTGGCGGCCATCGCCGCCCGGATCACGGAGATGGGCTCCACACCCAACCGGCTGGCCGCGCTCGGCATGAACGTCGTCCTGCTCGTCAACCTCGCGTGGTCGGCCTGGCTCTACCTCCGCTTCCTGCGGGGCCGCGGCCGGTTCGCCGCGGTCGAGCGCTGGCAGACCGACTACCTGCCCGTGTACGGCGCCTGGGCGGCCTTCGTGGTCATCGTGTTCCCACCCCTGTTCCGCTACGGGTGAGGTCCACGTGCCGAGCGTCGGGCGCGCAGGGAGGTCGTAGAGGCGCTCCTCCGGCGGACGAGGCCGTGAGGGGCAGGTAGGCAGAGGCTGGGCGGCCGCTCGGGCGGCCTGGGGCAGCGCTTCGGAACGGCCGTGGCGCTCCCGGACAATCATGTCCCTCTTACATAGCACTTCTATGTATAACGCTGCCAGGTACGCCAGGGTGAGATCATCGGCGCCGCGCGAGGCGTGAGATCATGGAGACCAACAGAGAGCTGACAGCCGCTTCGTCGGCCCCGATCGTCCTGGAAACCCTGGCCGAAGGGGACAGCTACGGCTTCGCGATCCTTCAGCGAGTGCGGGAGCTGTCCGGAGGGCGCAGGGAGTGGAAGGACGGGATGCTATACCCCGTTCTGCACCGGGTAGAGCGGCTCGGCCAGGTGGAGGCGCGGTGGGTGGTCGCGGAGAGCGGCCGCCGTCGCAAGTACTACCGGATCACGCCCCGGGGCCGCCGCACGAACCGGCGAGTTCGGACTCACCCCCGAACGGGTCCCGCCGCGCCCGCCCTGGCCCTCGCCGCCATCGCCCTCTCGACGGTGGCTGCGCAGTCGAGCCGCACGCTCGGCCAGAAGTTCGATTCCATCGCCAGCGCGAACCTCGCGCAGGATCGAGCCGTCGGCGCTGTCGTGGCCGTGGTGCGAGGCGACGACACCCTGTTCTTCCGGGGCTACGGCAAAATGGACGTCGAACGGGACGTACCGATGCGCACGGACGCGGTGTTCGGGATCGGCTCCATCACCAAGCAGTTCACGGCCGCCGCCATCCTGCGGCTTCGCGACCAGGGGAAGCTCAGCCTGGACGACGACGTCACGAAGTGGCTTCCGGACTTCGACACGCGAGGCAACCGGGTGCCCCTGCGCCGGCTGCTGGACCACACCTCCGGCATCCGCGACGTCACCACGATGGAGGAGTTTCGCATCCTCACCAGGAACGCGGTCTTCCCGCGCGATTCGATGTACGCGCTGGTCGAGCGCCACCCCTTCCAGTTCCCCACGGGGACCGCGCAGGTCTACAACAACGCGGCGTACTGGCTGCTCCATCTCGTCGTCGAGAAGGCGAGCGGGACGACGTACCCGCGCTACGTCGAGAGCGAGCTCTTCGAGCCGCTCGGCATGACCGGGTCGGGGCTCTGCCTCGACGCGGAGGAGGCTCCGCGCCGCGCGACGGGGCACCATGTCCGGAACGGCAGGGTCCGCCGCGCACCGCTGAACGTTTCGACCTGGTACCTGGGCTCCGGGGTGCTCTGCTCCACGGCGGGCGACCTGGTCACCTGGATGCAGGCGCTGCACGGAGGGGGGGTGCTCTCCCCCGCGTCGTACGCGGAGATGACCACACCGGCGACGCTCGGCGACGGCACGCGGACCCGGTACGCGATGGGACTGGAGGCACGCACGGACGTGCACGGTCTCGAGTACTTCGGCCACAGCGGCGAGCTCCCCGGGTACGCGGCCCGGGCAAACTGGTATCCCGCTGCCCGGATGGCCGTCGTGGTGGTGATGAACAACAGCGGCGACGCATCCCCCAGCGCGATGGCGCAGGACCTGGCGGCCGCGGTGCTGCCGATGACGAATCCCGCGCCGAGGCCGTTCACGGGCGACGCGGCGCCGCTCGCCGGCACGTACGGGGGACCGGCGCGGGGGGGCGACATGGTGGTCACCGTCACGCGCACGCCGCGGGGGATCGCCGCATCGGTCCAGGGCGCGCCGGCGCGCCTCCTCCCGTGGGTCGAGGGGCTGACCTTCCAGTACGGATCTGCGCTGCTGACCTTCCGCCGCGCGAACGACGGCAGCGGCCCGGCGACCGAGCTGCGGTACGACGCGGGAAACGGCTACTACGTCCTGGAGCGGCTGACGACGCCGGCGGCCATGCTGGCCCGGACGCGGCTCCTCGCCGAGCGGAGCTGGCCGCTCGCCCTGCTCGGGCTCGCCGCCGCCCTCGCATCCCTGGCCGTGCTTCGGCGGAGCCGAAGCAGGCGATCTCCCAGTCCGACTCAACCAAGGAGCACTCGAATGTTCAGACCAGGATCGATCGTAGCCACGGCCCTGCTCCTCGGCACGCCCACCTACGCGCAGGACAGGACCGCCGAGGTCGACAGGATCTTCAGCTTCGCCACGCCGGAAACGCCCGGCTGTGCCGTCGGCGTCTCGCAGCACGGTCAGCCGGTGCTGAACCGCGCGTACGGCCTGGCCGAGGTCGAGCGTCGCGTGCCGCTGAGCCAGCGCTCGGCCTTCGACATCGGGTCGACGCAGAAGCAGTTCGTCGCCGCGGCGGTCCTCCTCCTCGCCGAGGACGGGCGCCTCTCGCTGTCCGACGACGTCCGCAGGCACCTGCCGGAGCTGCCCGACTACGGCCACGAGGTCACGGTGGACCACCTGCTCACCCACACGTCCGGCATTCGCGACTGGACGGGCCTGCTGCCGATGGCGGAGGAAGGCACCGACGTCCTGAAGCTGATCCTGCGTCAGCGCGGCCTCAACTTCACGCCCGGTGAGGAGTGGGCCTACTCGAACAGCGGCTACGTGCTGCTGAAGGAGATCGTGGCGCGCGCGAGCGGGATGTCGTTCGCCGAGTTCGCGCGCAGGCGCCTGTTCGAGCCACTCGGGATGACGTCGAGCGCCTACGTCGCCGACATCCTGCAGGGCACCGGCGAGCGCGCCCTCGGCTACCAGAAGGAGGGCGCCGGCTGGAAGCAGTACATGCGGCTCGGCAACGAGCGCGGCGGCGGCGCCGTGATCAGCACCGCGGGCGACCTGCTCCTCTGGAACGACGCGCTGACGAACGGCCGGCTCGGCAAGGTCGTCACCGGGAAGCTCCAGGAGCCGGCGGCGCTGAACAACGGCCGGAAGCTCACCTACGCCCGCGGGCTGATGGTGAACAGCATCCCCGGCGGACCGATGGTGTCGCATTCCGGCGGAGCGGCGGGGTACAGCACCTGGCTCGGGCGCTTCACGGACCACGGCCTCTCGATCGCCGTGCTGTGCAACTTCGACCCGGTGTCCGCGACGGCGCTCGCGGGCCGCGTCGCCGAAGTGTTCCTGCCGCCCGTCGACCCGCAGGCGCAGCCCCCGGGGCCGGTCGATGCCCCGGGTGTCGACGTGGCCGACAGGGCGGGGCTGTTCTTCCACGAGCGAACCGGCCAGCCGCTGCGCCTCGTCGTCGACGACGGCAGGCTGCGCATCGCGAACGGCCCCCCGCTCGTGGCCGTGGCACAGGACCGGTTCCGCAACGCGCGCGGCGACATGTTCTTCAGGTCACGGGACGAGTTCGAGCTGCACTTCGCGTCGCAGGGCCAGCTCGAGCTGAAGTCGATGGAGGGCGAGGTGACGCGGTATCGCCGCGCGCAGCCCTGGTCGCCCACCGCGGCGGACCTGCAGGCCTTCGACGGGCGCTACCGGAGCGAGGAGCTCGGATCGGTCTTCGAGATCGTGCCCGGAGCGAGCGGGCTGGTGATGCGCTTCGAGCGTTCGCCGGACAAGGCGCTGGAGCTCACGCCGGTCGATCGCGACACGTACATGCTCAGGATGATGGTGGTGCGCTTCCGCCGCGACGAGAGCGGCAGGGTCGTGGGCTTCGACTACGGCAATCCGCTCGTCCGCAGCCTCCGCTTCACGCGGCTGGGCGACCGCTCGGCCGCGCCGGTGGCGAAGAATCCGGCCGCCGCTTCCGCCGCTCCCACCTCACCGGCGCCGCGGCTGGAGGGGCTCACGGGCGAGTACGAGCTCGCTCCGGGGCGCACCGTCATCGTCACGCTCGAGGACGGCCGGCTCCACGGGCAGCCCCCGGGCGGCGAGAAGCGCCCCCTGGTGCACCTCTCAGATGCGACGTTCGCCGTGGGCCAGGCGGACGGCCGGACCACCGTGGCCTTCACGGTCGGCGCCGACGGGCGCGCGACCGCGATGGTGATGCGTCAGAACGGCAACGAGCGCACCCTGCCGAGGGTGCGGTGACGACGGCCACGGGCGCGACGCTCGCAATCCGCGGCCTGTCCAAGTCCTACCCGAACGGCACCCGGGCGTTGAAGGACGTCTCCCTCGACGTTCCACGGGGGATGTTCGGGCTTCTCGGCCGGAACGGCGCCGGGAAGTCCACGCTGATGCGGATCCTCGCCACGCTGCAGGAGCCGGACGCGGGGTCGGTCCGGCTCGGCGACATCGACGTGCTGCGCGAGAAAGGCGAGGTGCGGAAGACGCTCGGCTACCTGCCGCAGTCGTTCGGCTTCCATCCCAGGGCGAGGGCTGAGCGGCTGCTCGAGCACTTCGCGGTGCTGAAGGGGATCACGGAGCAGGGCGTAAGACGGGACGTCGTCGAGTCGCTGCTCCGGCAGACGAACCTGTGGGAGGTGCGGGGGCAGAAGCTGGGCACCTTCTCCGGCGGGATGCGGCAGCGCTTCGGCGTCGCGGTGGCGCTGCTGGCCAACCCGAAGCTGATCATCGTGGACGAGCCGACGGCGGGGCTCGACCCGGAGGAGCGGGTCCGCTTCCTCAACCTGCTGAGCGAGATCGGCGAGGAGAGCGTGGTGATCCTCTCGACGCACATCGTGGAGGACGTCGAGGAGCTGTGCAGCCGCATGGCGATCATCGACGGGGGCGAGATCCTGCTCGAGGCGGTGCCGCTGGGGGCGGTCGACGAGCTGCGGGGCCGGATCTGGAGTCGGACGGTGAGCCGGGCGGAGCTGCCGGCGCTGGAGCGGGAGCTGCCGGTGATCTCCACGAAGCTGCTGGCGGGGCGGACGATCGTACACGTATTCGCGGAGTCGTCGCCGGGAGCGGCGTACGAGCCGGTGGAGCCGGGCCTGGACGACGTGTACTTCAGCGTCATGAAGGGCCACCACGGCAGGCGGACGCCGCGGCCGGGCAGAGAAGCGGAGGTGGCGTCGTGAGACTCCGCGAAGTGTTCCGCTACGAGCTCGAGCACCGGCTCCGCAGCCCCTCGACCTGGATCTACGCCGTGATCCTGTTCCTGGTGGCGATCTGGATGTACCTCGCCACCGCCGACGGGAGCAGCAGCGCCGCCCTCGCCAACGCGCCGGAGCGGCTCGCCGGGGCCGCCGTGCTCCCCGGGATGTTCGGCATCCTGGTCTCGGCCGCCCTGTTCGGCGATGCGGCGGTCCGGGACGTCGAGGTCGGGATGGATCCGCTCCTCTTCACCTCCACGCTCGGGAAGGCCGAGTACCTGGGCGGCCGGTTCCTCGCCACGCTGGCGGTCAACGCGGTCGTCGTGGTGGCGATCCCGCTGGGGGCCCTGGTCGCCACCTCGCTGCTCGGATCGTGGGAACCGGAGGCGGTCGGCCCGTTCCGCGCGAGCGCCTACCTCCAGGCGTACTTCCTCTTCCTGCTGCCCAACCTGGTCGTCGTCGGCGCGATCCTCTTCACGATCGGGATGCTGGCCCGCCAGGTGGTTCCGGTGTACCTGGGCGCGATCGGCCTCTTCGTCGGCTACATCGTGGCCCTCAACTACGCCGGGGGGGTCGAGAGCCCGATGCTGGCCGCGCTGGTCGACCCGCTCGGGCTGGTGTCGCTGCAGCGCGTGACCCGCTACTGGACGGAGGCCGAGCGGAACACCCGGCTGGTGGGCTTCTCGGCGACGCTGATGTGGAACCGGGCCCTCTGGCTCGCTGTCGCGGCGGGCGCGCTCGCGCTGCTCTTCCGCACGTTCAGGTTCGAGCACGCCGACGGCGGTGGCCGTCGGCGGAAGCGGCGAGAGACCGTGCCCGCCCCGGCCCGGCCGCCGGAGCGTGCCGGGCCGGTGTCGGTCCCGCGCGTCGCGGGGTCCTTCGGCCCGCGCACCACCGTGCGGCAGACCCTCGCCATCGCGCGCAACGCCCTGGAGGAGCTCACGGCGACGCGCTCGTTCGCCGTGGTCCTGCTCGCCTGCGTGGGGCTCCCCATGCTGTGGGGGTGGAACGTGGGCGACACCGTCTTCGATTCGTCCACGTGGCCAATCACCCTGCTCGTGGCCGAAGAGGTGTTGAGCGGCCGGTTCGTCCCCGTCATCTACGTGCTCATCGCCGTCTACGCGGGTGAGCTGGTGTGGAAGGCGCGCGAGGTGGACGTGGCCGAGATCGCGGACGCGGCGCCCGTGCCGGAAGGCGCCCTGCTGCTGGGCCGGTTCCTGGCTCTCGTCGCGATGCTCGCGACCTTCCAGGCCGCGGCCATGGTGGGCGGCATGCTGATCCAGGCCCTGCAGGGCTACTACAACTTCGAGATCGGGCTCTACCTTCGCATCGTCTTCGGGCTCGACCTCGTCCACTACGTGCTCCTCGCCGCGCTCGCGATGACGATCCACGTCCTCGTGAACCACAAGTATCTCGGCCACATCGTCGTGCTGATGGCGATCGCGGCCCCCATGATCCTGCCGCGGCTGGGGCTCGTCCGGCACCACCTGCTCCTCTACGGCACAGACCCCGGCTGGACGTACTCGGACATGAACGGGTTCGGCCCGTTCGTCGGGCCGTTCGTGTGGTTCAAGCTCTACTGGGCCGCGTGGGCGCTGCTGCTCGCGGTGGTCGCGGTCCTGTTCTGGGTGCGGGGGCGCGAGCCCGGGGTGCGGCGCCGCCTCCTCCTGGCGCGTGCCCGGTTCGGCGGCCCGGTCGCACGCGCGGCCGGAGTGGCGATGGTCCTGATCGTGGCGTTCGGCGGCTTCGTCTTCTACAACACGAACGTCCTGAACGAGTACCGCACGAACGACGAGACCGGCGCGGCGCAGGCCGGGTACGAGAAGCGCTACGGCCGGTTCGAGGACGTGCCGCAGCCGACCATCACCAGCGCGAGGCTGCGCGTGGAGATCTACCCGGACGAGCCGGCCGTCGACCTGCGCGGCACGTACCACCTGGTGAACCGGACCGGCGCCCCGATCGATTCGTTTCACGTGTCGTTCTACGACCGGGACCTGCAGGTGCGCTCGATCTCGCTCGACCGCCCCGCCGAGCCCGTGCTCGTGGACGAAGACCTCGGATACCGCGTCTACGCGCTGGAGCGGGCGCTCCAGCCGGGCGACTCCCTGCGGCTCGCGTTCGACGTGGCGTACCGGCCGCGCGGCTTCCCGAACAGCGGGATCCAGACGGACGTGGTCGGCAACGGCGCCTACTTCAACCGGAAGTGGCTGCCGTTCATCGGCTACCAGCCGATGTTCGAGCTTTCGGACGGTGAGGCGCGGGAGCGCTTCGGCCTCGCCCCCCGTCCGCCTATGTCGGCGCCCCACGAGGCAGGAGAGCGGCGGCACCGCCAGCCCTGGCGCGACGCCGACCTCGTCCACGTCGAGATGATCATCGGCACGGCCGCCGACCAGATCGCGGTCACGCCCGGCGTGCTGCGCCGGAGCTGGACGGAGAACGGGCGGCGCTACTTCCACTACGTGACCCAGGCACCGGCCTCGTTCGGCGCCACCGTCTTCTCCGCCGAGTACGAGGTGCTGGAGGACCGCTGGAACGACGTCGCCCTCCGGATCTTCCACCACCCCGCCCACCGCTACAACCTCGATCGGATGATGGCGGGCATGAAAGCCTCGCTCGAGTACCTCAGCGCGCAGTTCGGTCCCTACCCGTACAGCCAGCTGCGAATCGTCGAGAACCCGCGCTACGGGGGCTTCGGCCATGCGCATCCGGAGACGATCGGCTTCACCGAGGACGTCTTCCTCGCACGCGTCAGGGAGGGCGAGTTCGACCAGACGTTCTTCGGGACCGCCCACGAGGTCGCGCACACGTGGTGGGGCGGGCAGACCAGGGGCGCCGACGGTGTGCGAGGCCAGGCGTTCCTCTCGGAGTCGCTCGCCAACTACAGCGCGATGATGGTCACCGAGAAGACCTACGGCCAGGAGGCGGCCCGCCAGGTCTACGACTACCAGATGAACCGCTACCTGACCATGCGGGGGCGTGTCTCGCGCGACGTGCCGCTGCTCCAGGTGGAGGACCAGGCGTACATCTTCTACGGCAAGGGCGCCGTCGTCATGTACCTGCTGCGCGACTACCTCGGCGAAGCGCGCGTGAACGCGGCTCTCCGCCGCTACGTGGAGAAGTTCCGGGACAGCGGCCCGCCGTATCCGACCTCGCTCGATCTCTACGCCGAGCTGCGCGCCGTCACGCCCGACTCGCTGCAGTACCTGCTCACCGATTTGTTCGAGACGGTCACGCTCTGGGACGTCCGGACCGAGCGGGCCGTCGTGGAGCCGACCGGCACCGGCGAGTTCCGCGTCACGCTCGACGTGGTGGCGAAGAAGATGAGGGCCGACAGCGTCGGCAACGAGACCGAGGTGCCCATGAACGACCTCGTCGAGATCGGCGTCTTCGCGCCCGGCGACGGCCCCGGCGAGCCGCTCTACCTGGAGCGGCACCGCATCCGCAGCGGCGCGCAGACGATCCGCGTCACCGTGCCGCAGCGGCCGGCCCGCGCCGGCATCGACCCCCGCCGCAAGCTGATCGACCGCCAGCGAGAGGACAACGTGGCCGACGTGGAGACCAGGGCGACGGGCGCGCGCCGGGTCCGTCTCGGAGTCGCTCTCTAACGCGCGAAGCGGGTCCGGTTGTTCGCGATCTGCTGCAGCTCCGCGTCCGTCAGCGGGACCCTGGTCCGGAAGATCTCCCACCCCTGGCGGATGCTCCCGCCGGGTGGGCTGAGGTCGGATCCGTAGAGCACCCGGCCGGGGCCGACCTGCCGGATGCGCTGCGCTACGACCGCGGCGTCGGCGGGTGTGGTCTCGTCGGTGACGATCGTCGCGAGGTCGAAGTAGAGGTTGCCCATCCGCGGGTCCCCGCGCTCCGCCGCGGCAGCGAAGACCGCCATTACCTCGTCGGCCTGCGGCGGGTATCCGGGGCCGGCGCCGCCGAAGTGGGCGACGACGATCTCGACGTCGGGCGCCGTCGGCACCACTCTTTCCAGGAAGATCCGTGCGTCCTCCGCCCCGTAGTTGCTGCCGCCGCGCGCGCGCATGTGCACCAGGACGGGCGCGCGCAGCCGCTGCGCGAGCGCGAACAGCTGCTGCACCCGGCCGAGGTGGGCAGGATCGCGAAGGCTGACGCCGCTGTTGCCGAGGTGCAGCTTGATTCCCACCATGCCGCGAAGCCCGAGGCACCGCTCGAGCTCCTGCAGCGCTGCCGGGCGCAGCGGATTGGCACTGCAGAAGCCAATGAGGCGGGGGGCGTTCCTGGCCACCTCGGCAGCGGTCCAGTCGTTCTGCTCGCGGGTGAGCCTGTCGGGATCGCTCAACCCCTTCCGCTCGTCGGCGAAGCTGTAGCCGACCGAGAGCACGACCGCCCGCTCGATCCCGGCCGCATCCAGCTCCCTGACCAGCGCCGCGCCGTCTCTTTCGGGAAGCTTCACGATCGGCGCGAAGGCGGGACTGACCATGTGCTGGTGATAGTCGACCAGCGGCGCGGCGCGACGCGGGACAGGAGCGGCACCGGGACTCGGTGCGCACGCGGCGAGCAGCGGCACGGCTGCGAGGGCAAGTGAGATCTTCATACCCGCACGCTAGGTTTGCCGCGCAGCCGGCGCAAGCTTCCTCTTGGCGGCCTCATCTGATTCGGGAGCCGGGACCATGAAGCGAAGAACCCCGCCACGGTGTTCCTCGACGCCGTCAGCGCTTCACACCCTGGTTCGGCGACTCGCGGAGAAAGCCGATGACCTCTCGCGCGAAGCGCTCGGGCTCGTCCAGGTACATGTGGTGACCACCGCGCTCGTACACCCGGAGCTGACCCTGCGGCAGGCTGCGCGCAAGCTCGCGCGGAGCCTCCAGCCCGACCTGGTAGTCATGCTGGCCCGCAATCACGAGCACTGGCATCGTGAGTCGATCGAACGCCGTAAAGCGCCACTCGGTCAGCCCCGCCGCAAACAGGGCTCTCGAGAGCTCGCCCGTGTGGCGGAGCCCGCTCGCGGCCTTCACGCTGTCCCGCAGCGCCTGGATGCGGGCGTCGGGATACATGTTGGCCTGGAGAAAGGCCTGTGCGTCGGCGCCGGAGAGCGCTTCAAAGACCTTGCACGCCCCGGGATCTGCGGACGATGCGCTCCCCGCGGCCGCCCTCGCGCGGGCGTACGCCTCCGGATTCACCTCCGCCAGGCGCAGGCACATGCTCCGCCCCGAGGCCGCCGCGTCCGAGAGCCCGCCCGCGAGCACCATGCGCGAGACGTGCGCCGGGTACCTGGCCGCATACTCCAGCGCGAGGGCGACGCCGAAGGAGTGCCCCAGAAGCGCGATCTTCGGCACACCCAGCGCACGCCGCAGCCCTTCGACATCCTCGACCAGCGCATCCATGGAATACGCCTGCGTCCAGGGCCGCTCCGAATGTCCGCTGCCGCGCTGGTCGAAGTAGACCATGCGGAGAGCGGGCTCGAGGCGCGGGCCGGCGAGCGCCGCGAAGTCGTAGCTGTAGCCACCCGGCCCACCGTGCAGATACACCACCGGGGCGACCCCGGGGGTGGAAGCCCCCGCTACGCAGTACCAGAGCCGTACTCCATCGACGATCAGAGTATGCGGACCGTCCTCCAGCCCAGGCGATACGGTGTTCGGGACCGCGGTCGAACCCTGCTGCGTGCAGGACCGCCCGGCCGACTGCGCGGCGGCTGGTCGCTCCGCCACCGTCCAGGTGAGCACAAGGAGAAACAGCGCGATTCTCACGCTTACGACTGGCGCTTTCCACATGATGGTATCCTTGGAGACAGGGTTCCACCGCAGCCGCCGACGCCCCCAAGTTCAGGCGCGCGCGGCCGAACTGCAACTCCGGGACACGGTCACCGGGCGTGAAAGCATCCCTGGCCGCATGTAGCCCGCGGCGCACTCGTCAGGCGGGTCGACGCTGCGCCGCGCCGAAAAGGCCGGCTTGCAGTGTGGAGCTCCGGCGTCTCGATCTGAAAGGATCAACGCAGCCACCGTGATGCTCTGAGCAAGATCGACCCGGGTGGTCCAGCGTCGCAGGACGCGATGATCGAGCAAGCGGAAACGTGCAGGAGGCGCACCACGGGCGGCCCGAGCCGAAGCGCCTCTATGCTGCCCATGCTCAGTCATGCCTGTCGTGCTCAGAAGGATTCCGCCGCCGGTCCACTTTCTCGCGGTACACCCAGTAAAGGAGCCCCAGGGGAAAGAGGAAGATCGGGGGGACGTAAATCCACTCGATGCCGGAAGGACGGCTGTGCACGAGAAAGATCCAGGTGTAGAACGCCAGGGCCGCCAAGCAGAAGACCACCGCAGCAGTATACGGCACCATCGGCCTACCTCGCGCCAGCCGGTACGTGGTGTACGCGCCAAGTAGACCCATCAGCAGGGAGGCTGCGAGAACGTAGCTTGGACTGCCGAGCTGGAGCAGGAATGCGAGTGCGGCGAAGGTGCCTGCGCTGAAGACGGCCGAGACGAGCGCCCGTGTGCGGGGGCTCTGCTGATTCTGGAGGAGGTGTCGCATCTGGATAACGGATGAGAGGTTCGGTGGAACGAGCCTCACAGCGCAGGCCGCCGAGCTCGGAAGTGGCTTCCCTCTGGGCCCGACGCAAACGAGTTCAGGCGCAAAGGCCGAGGAGGCAACCGCGCGGCGGAACGGCTGACGCGAGCCCTCCAGCGGACAAAACGACCGCCGGCCGCATGTCGCCTGCCACGCACTCGTTGGGCCGGCGTGGGTTAGGGATATGGGGCGGCCCCGACAGCCATAGGATGACCGTACCACTGCGCAACAGGAGTTCCCCCGCAGGTGGCGGGGCGCCAGAGCAGCTGCCGCCCGCTGGTCAGCGCGATGCGATCCACCTCAGTGGATCCGCTAGAGCGCCACAGGCGGGTTTCCGCTACTCTGCCGTCCTCCCGGATGAAGAACCAGAGAAACGGAATCTTTGGTGGTCCGCTCTGCGGTTGAGTAGCGGGAGAGCTGAGCGCAAAGCTTCGACGCACAGCCTCGTAGTTGATCGGGGTCGGTGGGCTCTTTGCAGCTGCGGCGTCCACGCACGCGGTCGGCGGAACGTAAGCTTCGTAGCCGGCGGGCATGGTTTGGGGTCCCTGCGTCGGGGCACTCGCGCATGCCGCACCGAGCAGGAGCATCAGAGCAAATCCGAGACGCATCAGGTTGTCTCCACGGGTCGATGCATTTCCGCGCGCAGTCTCTGGGCCGGGTTGAACTCGAACGCCCAGCCGTCCCGCCTCCGGTCCAGGGAGAAGCCGCCGTCCCGGTTCGCTGCGTCGATGGCCTCCCCGGAAACCAGGGTGCAGGTCCAATCCTGCGCCTCGGGAGCTCAGAGCATGCCGACGATGCCCTGCGCCAGCGCCCACCCCAGAGCGGTTGCCGCTCCCATGCTCACTGCCTCTCGCAGGGGTTCTGCCCGGGGACGGATCCATCGGCGATCCAGGTAGACCGCGAGTGTGAGACCGAGCCCCAGCCCCACGATGCTGGCTGTCGGCTCGCCGGTGAGAGGGTGCAGCAGAGCGGTGACCACGAACGCACCGCCGACTGCACAGGCGATGAGGGGCAACCATGCAATCCGATACATCTGCAGATCTCCTGAGCAGCGCCCACCGCACAAGGATCAGTGCCGCGACCATACATCAACCGCCATACCACAGCCGCCTGACGCAACGAAACTCAGGTGCTGGCGGCCGAAATGCAAGCCGCGGGCGCAGGCCAACAGCATGACCGGCCGGCAGTCGCTTGCAAGGGCACTGGTCAGGCGGCAGAGAGTCGGTCCCGCGGTTCTTGCGAAGGACAGGTTTAACGATCAACCAGGGAGAGAACGAGGACCTGAGGCTCCTCCCGTCCGCCGAGCGTCGGATCTTCTGCCTCCGTAGACACCCAGTAAGATCACGCCGATCGCCACCCCCACAGCAGGTCCGCCGATGAAGCCTGCGACTCCAGCGAGTGCGAGGGCTCCGAGTGTCCTTTCACCTCTGCTCATCCCTCTCCTCCCTATTCTAAGTGAACGAAGCGCGTCGTACGACGTGGTCATCCCAGCTGCTTCCATGCGAACGGCACACGGGTGTCCGCAAGAGATCGCCAGCCTTGCAGGCTGCCTGCGGTGCTCAGGGTGCGGAGAGCGGTCCGCAGCGCTCAAGATCGTGTGCCTGCAAGAACTACGCGTGGCACGACCTCGGTCGCCCCCGGGGCATTCGGATGGTGGGGAGTCAGCGGAACTCTCTGCGGCCCTCACGCACGAAAGTCCCTGCGACGGATTCGCACCGCGCCCTCCTTGCGCGCCTGCTCCAGCACGGATGCGAAGTTCTGCCGTGCTTCGGAAGGACTCACCGCGAGAGAGCGGACAGTGCCGCCTGAGCGACCTGCGCATCCTGCTGAGAGGTCACTCCGCTGACACCGACCGCACCGATGACCTGTCCGTTGCTCACGATCGGCAGCCCCCCTTCCAGAGGGAGCAGGCCGTCGACGGCAAGAAGAGCTAGACGGCCGCTGGTGACGGCATCCTCGAGCGCCTTGGTCGGACGTTTGAAGCGGGCTGCGGTACGCGCCTTCTGAATGGCGATGTCCAGACTGGCGGGCTGCGTCTCGTCGAGG
The DNA here is from genome assembly GCA_035936415.1 of Longimicrobiaceae bacterium. Lineage (NCBI taxonomy): Bacteria > Pseudomonadati > Gemmatimonadota > Longimicrobiia > Longimicrobiales > Longimicrobiaceae > Longimicrobiaceae bacterium. The sequence goes on along the minus strand of DASYWD010000046.1, from coordinate 20,507 downwards.
CGGTGGAAGAGGATGAGTCCGCCGGAGGCATCGACGATGGCCACGGCCACATTCCAGTTGTTCTTGCGAGCTTCTGCTTCGGCAGCATCGGCCATGGTCTTTGCCGCCTGTAGGCTGAGGCTCTGCGTCTGGAGGAGCTGCGCCTGGGCAGGAGAGAGCCCGAGTAGAGCAAGCAGAGCCAGGAGTGCGATCGTGAGCTTGTTCATGGCACCGGTCCCGGAGAACGGAGGCGAAGGAGGAGAGGAGAACAGCCAATCAGCTTAGCACGGCAACGGGCACGCGCTTTAACGCCCTCAAGCTCAGGCCCGTGCAGCCGAGCTGCACCTTCCAGACGCGGCGGCTGACGTTCTACTTACCGGGCATGAAAGTATCGCCGGCCGCATGTCGCCTGCCGCGTATTCGTCAGGCGCGCGGAGTGGATGGAGAGGGTGGTTGCGCACGCTCACCGGCCTGTTGCACACGCGCCGCGGCCGCCCAGCCCCTCGGCGACACATTCAATGGGGCCGCTCGCCGAGGGCACGCACTGGGCCGTCAACTGCACCAGCAGCTCTGTGGCCGCGGCAACCATCTGCCTCTGCACTTCGATCGGTTCAGAGCGGGCACTCCCGATCCACGTGAAGCTCACCTGAAGGAGCGGCGGCTCCCGAGGTCGGGCATCGAGTTCAAGGTTCGCGTACTGGCGGCCCCCTGGCGCGGACGAGCCGACCAGCGCAAAGCTCATCCCCGCCTGCCGCCAACGCAAGTAGCGCGGGACGCTCCAGCGCTGGACTTCGCTGATGGTGGGCGACGCATGGAGAGCCGCTTCGAGGCAGTCCCCCACCCTGGGGATGTCGAGCCGCGCAGGGACAGAGTCGGGCTGCGAGGGTGAGTCCGGAGGCACCTCTTTGGGAGACAACACCTCGGTGCCAATGAGAGCTTGCCGCGCGCCCACGCGGTACACGGGATCACAGGCCGTGAGGAGTACGGCAGCAGCGCACGCGGTGCAGAGAATGGCCGAGCGACGGGTGGCAAGCGATCGCATGGCACTCTCCTGAGTGCGAGGGGCGAGAGCGACAGAAATGCTGACCCGGCGCGGTCGAACGCCCTCAAGCTCACGCGCGTGCAGCCGAACGGGATGCTGGGTCGAAGTGCGATCGGCGCTCGAGGGACCAGGCGCTACAGCGGCCGCCGGCTGCATGTCGCCTGCAGCGCACGGGTCAGGCGGCTATGGCACAAGGCTGCTCGGTCTGAACTCTTCAGGTAAGAGCTCGACGAATGCGAACTCGCCGACCGGAAGGAACTGTGTGCCCGCAGCGGAGAAGCGCAAGAGGCTTCCCGATGCGAGTTCGAGATCCAGGCGGATGGGCCCTTCTGCACGAAACGGAAGCGGGACGAGATCCACGTGCAGCTGATTGCGTATCCTCAGAGTGCCGCTCGAGATCCAGACCTGCGGTTCAGGAAGGCGGAAGATCTCGGCATCGCGCAGAAAGACGTCGACGCGCTGCGACCCACCCTCTCCCCGCCAGCCTGCAGGAGTCTGCTGCCAGCGGTGAATGTACCCCCGGAGCTGTAGCACGGCTCCGCCCGCAACAGAACGAACCTCCTCCAGCATGGAATCGTGGAATTCAAGCCAGCTGGGCATCGCAGCGAAAGGAGGATGCGGGGTGAATGCGATTTCCGAAGTACTGGAGAGCATCCGATATTCGTGCGCTGTGGAGCACACGCATGCAACCACACGACAGGAACGCTCGCGGACAGCCGCCTATTCTAACTACTGTTCAGGCCGAGCGCCCAGGGAGCAGCCGGCGAGAGAAGCACTCTCGCCGTGTGCTTGAGGCATCCGGGCAGGGATACAGAAAGACGAGCCCGGCAGCTGAACGCTCGCCGGGCTTCACCTTACCTGCATGGGCACTGAGGGATCCGAAGCCTCGCCCGGCCAGCAACCGGCCGATCCCCGACCCTCCTTTTCGCAACCACTTGCGCCCCACTCCCCGTCCGGCCGTGTGACGCCTTCGTGGCGGATCGGGCGCAAACACGCCCTCCCGACACCCTGGAGTCCCGCCGGACCGCCTGTTGCGTCTCGCGGAGGACCTGCCCTCCCGCCGGTGCAGGATTTGCGGCCAGGCGCGGCCCGCAGACGTACTCGAATCCGGTTCTCCTCAACCGAGGCCGAAGGATGCTGAACTACATCTGGGGCGGCCTGATCATCGCCAGTCTCCTGTTCGCGATCGTCTACGACGTCGGCGACCTGACCCGCGACCGTTACCGGAACGAGCAGCCGCTCCCGGTCGAGCTGGTCTTCCCGGAGGGCTACGACCCCGCCGCGCGCCGCGTACCCGTGGAGATCCGGATCGACTCCGCCCGATACGCCGCCTTCTACGGGGTCCAGGAGGCTCCGGCCGGGAGCTACCCGGGCTATCTGCGGCAGACGCGCGAGGGCGTCCAGCTCCGCTTCGAGACGGACGCCACCTTCCCGGAGCCGCTGGCGACCATCGCCGGGGTCTCGAAGTCGAACGACGACGAGCTCCAGGGCACGCTGGTGGGGTTCACCCCGCCGGAGGCGCCGGTGGGAACGGGGGTCCAGGACGCCGCCGGCGCCCCCGTGCCGCCGTCCGATCCCGCGCCGGCCGCGGACGCGACCACCCCCGCGGACGTGACCGCGCCGATCGCCACGCCCTCGCCCGCACAGCAGGCGGCGGCGCCCACCGCAGCGGCCGCCCTGGTCTTCGAGCCGGTCCGCTTCGTCAAGCTGAACGCCATCGCGGCCGCGGCGCTGGACTTCGCGGAGACGGCGGCCGAGATCGCACTGGGGCTGATCGGGGTGCTTGCCCTCTTCCTGGGCATCCTCAAGATCGCCGAGGACGCGGGCGTCATCTACGCGCTGGTGAAGCTGGTCCGTCCTGTCCTCGGCCCGCTCTTCCCGGAGGTGCCGCCCGACCACCCCGCGCTGGGGATGATCGCGCTGAACTTCACGGCGAACATCTTCGGGCTGGGGAACGCGGCCACGCCGTTCGGGATCAAGGCCATGGAGGAGCTGCAGAAGCTGAACCCGACGGACGACACGGCTACGAACCCCATGGTCATGCTGCTGGCCATCAACACCGCCAGCGTGCAGCTGGTCCCCCCGGTGCTCCTGCTCGCGCTGATGGGGCTGCAGATCAACCAGCTCATCTTCGCCATCATCATCACGACGGGGCTCTCGCTCACGATCGCCATCATCGCCACCAAGCTGTACGGCAGGCTCCCGTCCGTGCGGGCCTCCGATCCCAACCGGATCCCGCCGCCGGACGCGGCGCCCGAGGCATAGGAGGCGGCCATGGAAAGCCTGCGCAACTTCATCGGCCTCGCCTCCTACTTCATCCTCCCGCTCATCCTGGTGGGATTCCCGCTCTACGGCCTGTACAAGCGCGTCCCGGTCTACGAGAGCTTCGTCGAGGGTGCGAGGGAAGGATTCCAGGTCGCCGTCCGCATCATCCCCTACCTGGTGGCGATCCTCTTCGCCATCGGGATGTTCCGGGCCAGCGGCGCCATGGACTTCCTCGCGGACGCGTTGGGGCCCGTGCTGGCGGTGATCGGCTTCCCCGCCGAGGTGCTGCCCATGGCGATCGTCCGGCCGCTGACCGGCTCCGGCTCGGCCGGCCTGGTGGTCGACATGATCAACGAGTACGGCGAGGACTCGATCTTCGTGAAGATGGCCGCCGTCATGTTCGGCTCGACCGAGACCACCTTCTACGTGATCGCCGTCTACTTCGGGGCCGTCAACATCAAAAAGTCGCGGCACGCGGTGGCGGCAGGACTCACCGCCGACGTGGCCGCCATGATCATCGCCGTCTGGACGGTGCGGCTGCTGTTCGGGTGAGGCGATGAGCAGGGTGCGGAATCATGGAGACGGCTCCGTCACCAGGCACGCGCGGCGCACGAAGTCGCCGCCGCGGGCCATGTCTGCGTACGCTGCTCGCCGAGCGCAGCCTCCTGTCGGGCCGATGAATCACCGCTGTGGGGAGGTGTTCGCACGGGGTGGGGAGCCGTCGAGGCCCCCCACCCCGTTTCTGTGGCCGGCCCGCATTTGAGGCAGATGCCCGATCCAGGGGCAGGCGCTTCACCATAATAGTGCAGGGCACCGACGAGACGGGCTCCGTCATTTATCGCAAATGGTTGCGGCATGCCAGTTTACGGGCAAACACATGAAGCGCGCCGCCTGGCTTCCTCCTTGCTACCCGGGCGCATCACGGCTCGGAGGAGCAGGCACACATCCCCGGAGGATCCATGAAGCGCGTACTCGCCCTTTTCGCTTGCGCCGCCCTCGCGGGGGCGTGCCAGGACAACCCGACCGGAGTCGCCCCCGGCACCCAGCCCGCCTGGGAGCTGCAGAGCGGCACGGTGGAGATCGACCCCGCCCTCACGGAGGCGCTCGCCACCGCGGCCGAGACCGACCGGTTCGAGGTCCTGGTCAGCTTCGACCGCTCGCTCACCGACGCGGAGATCCTCTCCGGCGCCATCCAGCAGCTCGACGCGGGGGTCATCGGCTTCAAGCACCTCCCCGTCCTGGCGGTGCTCGCCACTCCCGCGCAGGTGGCCGCCATCCAGTCGCTCGCGGGCGTGGTCTCCATCTACCTGGATACCCCGCAATACCCCCTTAACCTGGAGGGGGCGGGGAGCGTCCAGGCCGACCATGTGTGGGCGCTGGGCGTCACCGGGAAGGGGGTGGGGATCGCCATCCTGGACACCGGCGTGGACGCCACCCATCCCGACCTGAAGCTCGGGAGCAAGGTGGTCCAGAACGCGGCGGTGCAGGCCAACACGAAGGACCTCTACACCTTCCCCGGACGTGACTCGGTCACCGGCCTCAAGACGCCCAAGCCGGTGAAGAAGGGGGCGGAGCTCTTCGCTGAGGACCTCCCGAACACGGACAGCGACCATGGCCACGGCACCCACGTGGCGGGGAGTGCCGGGGGCGGCGGGAACGCCTCCGGCGGGAAGTACCGGGGCGTGGCGCCGGGCGCCCACATCGTCGGTGTGCGCGCCACCGTCCCCGGCGGCTCCTTCCCGCAGGTGATGATCCTGGCCGGCTTCGACTACATCATCGAGAACCGCAAGGAGTACAACATCCAGGTGGTGAACAACTCCTGGGGCTCCAGCGGCGACTTCAACCGCAACTCCGCCATCGCCATCGCCACGAAGGCGGTGCACGACGCGGGGGTCACCGTGGTGTTCGCCGCCGGGAACTGCGGGAGCGGCGGGAGCGCGACCTGCCGGCCCACCAGTGCGCCGCACCAGCTCAACCCGCACAGCGTGGCCCCGTGGGTCATCGGCGTGGCGGCGGGGTGCAAGCTGAACCGGGACGGGGACGGGAACCTGCTGGCGCAGGGCGACCCGAACTGGACCGGGCGCTGCCCCGAGGACAACCGCGGGCGCGTGCTGGCCAGCTTCTCCTCGCGGGGCGCGAACCCGGCCAAGCACCCGTCGTACTTCGACGCGGGATACTACCCGGACATCACGGCGCCGGGCGTGTACACCGTCTCCACCCGGGCCACCACGGGGACGGCAATGAACGCGCTGGACATGCCGAGCGATCTCACCCTTTGCAGGATCGACGATGGCCACCTGGCCTACTACACCTGTGCCTCGGGCACATCCATGGCCGCGCCGCACGTGGCGGGGATCGTGGCCCTGATGGAGGAGGCGTCCGGTGGGACGCTGACCCCCGACCAGGCACTGGCTGTGCTCACCAGGACCGCCCGGCCTCTCCCCAGCTACGCCACGTGGGAGGTCGGTGCCGGGTACGCGGATGCGCTCGCCGCGGTGCAGGCGCTGAAGAAGTAGCTTCCACCGGCTCCTTCCGAGGTGGTGGTTCGCGCAGGGCGGGGAGAGCTGTCGGCTTCCCGCCCTGTTCTCGTGCAGAAGAGGGGACCGAACTCCTTGGCCCAGCGCCGTGTCCAAGCCGGGAATCCGCCTCCGGGGGCCGGTTCTTGTCCGGGAGTAGCTTTCACGGTCCCTGCTGGGGTGTTCCGCGTTCATCCGGTGCTAGGTAGCGCATTCTTCGTCCGGGACGGGTCCGGGGCGGACGTGCGACATTGGTCCTGGCCTTCAGCTCCTGGTCGCCATGTATTCGAACCTTCAGGTGGAGCAGGCCCTCTCGCTGATCCCCCACACGACCGAGTTTCTCCCGCTGATCGATGCGGTCATCGGCGCTTCCCGGCCGGACAGGCAGCGGACCTGGGCAAAATCTGGAAAGTACGCCACGATGTCCAAGCGGGTCGTCGATCCGGCGGATCTGCGCAGCGAGACACAGGCGCTGGCCGCCGAAGCGAGAGAGCGGCTCCAGGACGTGTGCTCCCTGGTCGTGGACGCGATCCGGGCGTACGAAGCCGGGGAGCTCGAGGCGGCCGCCCTCAACTTCGTCTGGGCGGGTGAGCTCGAGGAGGCGGACGAAGACCTCACGGAAGCGGAGCGCCTCTACCTGCTTGCCCTGGAGGTCGCGACCGAGGCTGCCGAGCGCCGCGCGGAGATCGTCGCCCTGCGGCATCTGGGGCGTGTAGCCCATTCGGCCGGCCGATTCGCCGATTCCCAGGCCCGCTACGAGCGGAGCTACCTCCTGAGTGTCGAGGCGCAGGACGTCCTCGGTCAGGCCGCGTCGTGCCAGGGTCTGGGAGCAATCTGGGCCGAGCAGGGCGAGCGAGCCCATGCCCACACCTGGTACTCGCGGGGGGTGCAGCTCGCCTGGGGCCTGGACCCAGAGTTCAGGCATCCTTTCCTCTGCCAGCTCGCCGCTCTGGCGATCCGGCTCGGGGAGCTCGACGAGGCGGAGGCGCAGCTGGAGCACGCGCGGCAGGCGATCAGGGCTGCTCGTTGCGAGCAGGCGATGGCAGCGTGGTACCATCAGTACGGCCTCCTGCTCGATGCGCGAGGGGATTCCCTGGGTGCGGAATGCACGTATCGGAAAGGAGTCGAGCACGCCCGGGATCCAGCGTGCGAGATCAGGATTCGCATCGACCTCGGCCACAAGCTGCTCCGTGAGGACCGCCTGCTGGAAGCAAGGGAGGAGGCACGCAAGGCGGAGGAGATCGCGATCAGGAAGCGGTCCGTTCCCGTTCTGGTGGAGGTATACGGGCTGCTCGGCGCCATTGCGCGGAAGCAGTGCGATCCGGACGGATTCGTGTTTTACGAGCAGGCTCTGGAACTGTGCCGTGAGCAAAGGGTGCCGCCCCTGCGCGAGGCAGCCGTGTATCACGAATACGGCCTGTTCCTCCACGGCTGCGGCCATACTGCAGAGGCGCCCGATTACCTGCGGAAGGCGAGCGAGATCTATCAGGAGTCGAACCTCGTTTGCGAGATGGAGCGGGTAGCGGCCGATTTGCGGGCTTTGGGTGGACAACCGGGTCGCCTCTGAGCTCGACTTCATCCATCATGCCGGTATAAGGCACTGCTCAGGCCCCAGCCCGCGGATGGCTGAGTTGCCGAGTGCAGGTGGCCGCGCCATCAGCCGAATGAGCGGCACGCGACTACGCGCGCCTCTCGACTCCCGGAAGCTCGCCAGCCTCCAGACCGGCCAGCAGGTCGAGTAGGCCCAACGACTCTCGCCGAAGTGCGACTGACGCTCAACCCACCAAGCGATTAAACGGTCAGCTGCATGTCGCCTGCAGCGCATTCGCTAGGCGAGCCGGATGGTCTCACTGAAATTTGTTGGACGCCGGAACGGAACGAACTGCCGCGGACGTACATCGGTCAGCAGGTAGGAGAGGATTCCGACACCGACCTGAAAGCGGCCGCGAGATGTCTCATCCGAGACGTGCAGGGTTGGGCTCTCGTAGAGGAGCTTCGGGAGCCGCAATTCTCGCACGCGATTCGCAACGTTCGGCGCACTGAACCCGAGGGTATGGTCTACCGCGTGGGCGAAATCGTTCCGGATCTTTCTCACTAGGTGCAGATCTCGACGATCCTCTTCCGAGAGTAGGCGCATGTAGTAGGCCATGTCGATCTTCGCCGAAAAGGATGCAAGAGGAGCAGCGCCCTGAAAGACTTCGTTCCCGGCTTCCGGGAGTGCTAACCGAAGTAGCCGCTCAAGCAGCGTGTCGAGCAACGCTCCCGCAAGCACGCCACAGGCACGATCAGTCTCGGCCTGGAATGCCTCGAAGAAAGGCTTGAGGTCGTCGAGATCAACGGACATGAGCTGGTCGGTACCTGTGTTGACTTGATCCCCGCAGGAGGAGCCGGATTGAGATGCGCAACGGAGCGCGCCGGCACCGAAGCAGAGAAAGTACGGAGAGCGCGCCTAGAGCGGTTTGCAGGCGGTCCGAAGCCTCGCCGCGCCGGGTCTAAGCAGCGCGGCGCGTATCTGTGGCGGTTCCTCAGCACTCACTCGCAAACCGCTCTAGGCGGGCGGCCTTGATGGAATACGGCTATAGCGAGCCTCGAGATGTTCGACCACGCGCTGCATTGCGCCCACGGCGAGAGTAGCAGTGCCGCGAGTATTCGTCTCGGCCAGCCGCTGTTCCTTCCCGGGGTGTATTAGGTTTCGGAAATGCTGCGCGAGGCTAGCTGCTGAGGCGATTCGATCAGAGATGACCTCCAGTTCCAAGGCCACACCAATGTACTCATCAAGAGTCCACGTCACAGGATCTCGGAACTTCTTTGGTGCTGCCCCCTGGGTCCGGCTACTCGCCCACTGCTGGTGCGCTGCTTTCAGTTGCGATTGATCCTCCTGCTGAATACGCCAAAGGAGAAGGGCCTCTATCACTGACCCAGCGAGTACAGCAGCAGCCTTGTACACGCCGTTTGCATGTGCAGAGTAGCTCGTGCTGATATCGAGCCTGATCGAGGATCGAAGTGGTTCCGGCACAAATGCTAAGCCGGGTGTGTCCGGGCGAGGTACTTCGTCGGGACAATCCAAGAGTGTGTTCTTGATAATAATCAGCGGGTGTCTCCCGTGGAGCGCCACAAGAGCACGGAGTTGGTTCTGGTGCCCTGGATGCGCACCAGAATGCCACCCCTCCAAAGTATTCCTCACGACAGCCACGGCGGCCGTGTAGAGCGCGTACTGATCCGTTCCGAGGAGCGCGTATAGTTCAGCAGGCAACTCGTCTATGAGCGCCAAGGCAGCTGCCACCGTCTGCGCGTGTGAAAAATCGAGGTAGAAGTCGGAAGTTCCACCGCGGAGAGATGGGAACGCCTGGTCGAGGAAACTGACCACGACGCTCGGTGTGACTCGTGGCATAGATCAGGGGGAGCTTGAAACGGGATGACAGGGTCTAGTGGGCCACATGCAAGCTTGGCGCCGAGGCCCGCCTAAACAATATGGAAGGGCGGGCCTCCGGGGAGTATCGCGGGTTAGCGCCCCTGGAGGTGCCAGAGCCACATGCGAGATACGACTCGCAGCCACACGGAGGGCCCGCCCATGTCTGCATCCATTTTGTACCTGGGGATGGACGTACACAAGGACTCCCTCACGATCGCGGTCTTCGCTCCCGCCGGGCAGCAGCCGCTGCACTTCGAGAGCTCCTGCAGCTGGCGGAAGGGACCGACACGGTGGAACTGCAGCAGCGGGCGCTGGCGCGCGGCCTGAGCGTGGCGCCGGGTCCGGCGTTATCGTCCACCGAGGAGTACGGGAACTAAATGCGCTTCAACGCTGGGCGGTGGTGGAACGGATGCGGGAGGGACTCGACTTCGTGGCGGGGCTGACGGCGGTGGGGGAAGGGTGATCCGGAACCAAGGCGCCTGAATGAAAGAGCCCCGCCGCGAAGGTCGCAGCGGGGCTCCTCAAGCTCCTCCCAGGGCTACAGCGGGCCCCTGTACGACGACGACCAGCCGAAGAGCGCGCGCAGTCTCTGGCTTGAAGGCCCAGCGGTCCCGCCTCCGGTCCAGGTAGAAGCCGCCGAGCCCGGGAAGAGTGAGCCCCGTACCCGACCGGAAGGGCTGGTCCATCTCCTCGACCATCCCGTCGAGCCAGGCAGCGGCGGTGGCGTCGTCGGCCTGCATCCGCTCGGCGAGCCTGCGGACGAACTTCTTCCGTTCGATGCGCTCGGCCAGACGTCCCCGTCCTGGATTCCTCAGTAGCCCCGTCGCCCTCAATGGGCCCCCTGCTCACCCCAGCTCCGCGCCGCGTGGAGTGCGCCCTCGACCCCGCCCTGCTGCACCGCCTCCAGGATCGTCTCGCGCGGCTCTCCAGCTCACTCCGGCGCGCTTCGACCGCATGAGTTTCCGTCATTTTGGATCACCTCCGGTTGAAACCATGTGTGTGATCCCGACACCTTGAGGTACCGCGGTGCCTCAGCCGTATTAGCCCCAGCCATATGGATCCTAGTCCTCTGGCGAAAGGTGCTCTCGAATGAGTTCGTCAATCTGTAAGTTTAGGGCATCGGTGTTAACGTTGATCCAGCCCCACTTACCGTCGTTCGCATGCTTGATGTGAATGGCATCACCATTCTGGTACGCTGCGCCTTGGATGCTTGGCAGTTCGACCTCGATACTGCTTGTCTCCGGCATCGCGCGCAACCTGAATAGATCATCCGCTGACATTACCAGTGAGTAGGTACAGCCGTCACCTTCGTCGCGAAGGCTGATTACTATGGATTCTGGCACCACCAAACCTCGCGTGTTGAGGGTTGATCCGTGGAAGTAGACGAGAACGGCGTCGATTATTGCCGGCCTAACGGAACCAGGATCAGACGCCCACGGCCGGTACGCAAGTCAGCGGGTTGCGCAGAAGGTCGCGGCCGTGGGTCGCCTGCGTTCGCTCGCTACGCGCACCTGGTAGAGTGCTACTCATCCCCACCGCCGAAGTGGCTGAGAATGGAGCGATTCATCGACTCGGCGTTCGGCATTCTTCCGTGGGAGATGAACTCCTGCAAGAGTGCCGCCGTGATCTCAATGTACCGTCGCCATTCCTGAGAGGATACCTCTGGGATGCTCGCTCCATGGATGAACTTGTTTCGAACTCCGTACATGGTGTACACCGAGCGAAAGGCGTTTTTCTTCCCCGTTCGCACGGTATAGTACACCGCGAGAGCCGTTCGTAATCGAAGTTCGTCTCCCATTTGGAATGAGGCCTCAAGGCAGGAGCAGCAATCAAGAACCGTATCGAGCGGGTCGGTGCGCTGGTATGATCCCTCCCACCTGAGTAGGGCCACGCGCAGCCTTCGTTCCTTATGAAGAAGAGAACTGCCAGAGTTGAAGCGGCTGAGGAAGGACTCCGATAGCCGCTGCTTGCGCGGGTGCGGCCGGGACGTTTTGTCCTTGCCGGACCGCAAATGCTCTCTCCAAAGCATTTCGTATTTCCACTCGCCGGACAGCAAATCAAGCAGGGCAGAGTAACAGCGAGAAGGCACCACTGATTCGGCAAGCTCGAGAACGGTCCAACGATGCGTTTCAAAACTATCCGACCGCTTCCCTGGACCGAGAATGAAGTCCAGATCCGCGGCACGGATAGTAAAGAAGTCTGCATTTCCGTACTCTATTTCTATTTCATCCATGGTCATGGGGCGAAAGATGCCATGCTCAGCGCGGAGCGGGTGCTTGGGCGCATGGAAGAAGGGAAGTACGATGGCACGCTCTTGTGGTGATCCCATATCCCCTGGCAATCGGTTGATGCCGACACGAGTGGACGCCTTGTATCTGCACCGGGACGCGGTCGCGCGCAAGTGGACCCCCGCAGGAACCCCGCCCGAGCGGGCGCCTAGACTAGCTGTTACGCGGTAGGTATTGCACGCTCAATCGAGCTAGTTCAGCCATGGAACGTCCCAAACCATCAACGCCGGGAAACAGCGCACTCGCTGTTACGTTCATCTGACGAAGTTGCCGTAGAAATCGGGGCTTCAATTCCGCAGGGATAATCAGTTTCCGGTAAACTTCATCTGAACCAGTGCCATGCTCTGGGCCGCATGCGGCTTCAATCAAGCTGCCGTGATCGTTAGACGGACTAAGACATGCGGTGAATGCGCCCTGTTGCGCGATCATCCGCTCGGTCCTCTTCTGCGGAGCCCAGTAGAATAGGCGCGGGCCAGCTTCAGGATTCGTAAGCACGGCATTCGATACATAATCGAGATCACCATGCTGCTGAGTTGCCCAATGGGTGACGGTGGCAACGTGGAAAAGCCATATCGCTCCATCCTGGTCCCATTGTTGTTCGACGGCAAAATACGCAGCCACGTAGGGCGATTTGGTCCAGTCCAGTAACCGAGTGGGTGCTCCATGGTGCTGCATCAGTGCCCACCACTCGAGAAGGCTGCCGGAGGTGGGAAGAGATGCTGCACGGAGATGTAGATGAACCTCCTCTTGGAAGGATTCGAGAAGATACCTCTCGATTTGCATTGCGCCGCGAATATCACACTCGTCACCGCCGCTTCTCTGAAGCGACGTGGAGAGCGTCCAACTGGCGTTTGCCTGACCCCGAGCAAGGTACGCTACTTCGTGAGGTGGCTGGTACGACAGGTGGGAGGCTATTCGAAGAAAATGATCCCAGTCCCGCAGAGTGAGTGTCGGCCACATCTCCTGCGTCCTTTTTGAGCGAAATAGATTGTCCGCCTTTGTAAATGCGCGAGGAGCCGGTCGTGCGCAAGTGGGCGGGCGGCAGGAGCCCTGATAGGCACGCGCCTAACCACTGTTTATGCCAAAGTACATCCAGCTAGCACGCAAGGTCGTGTGGGCGGAAGCGCTGCCTACAGTTCCGTTTAGGGCGCCTCAACGCCCGCAGCAACGAGGAGTCCGTTCCAGATAACACCCAGGTGCGAAATCGCCTCGCCCGGTCCGCAATCGCTTGCCCCGTCCAGGTTTCCACCTCCTGGTGAGACGCGCTTGAACGGGTTATGCGGAGGTTTCCGCCACATAACGCCGCGTGGGGCGGATTATCGGCCACCGCTGCCAGTCGCTGCAGTATACCTCGGCCCCCCTCTACAAGCAACGCGCCCATGAGCCAGTCCAAATCGCAAGGCCAAGTCGGACGTGCTCTTCACCCGAACGTTCATCATCCGAACTGAAGAGGCCCACACGCGTCGGACCAGAGCTGGCCGTTCCCCTCCGGCCGTGGCACGCTGGTACGCGGAAGCACGTGATGAGAGCACTCCCCACCAGAGAGTTGACTCGCCATGCTGTCCCAGCCGGACGCCGCATGGTCGGGCTGGATCCGCCACGGCCCTACCCGCGTGCGAAAGTCGGCCGGCCCGGGGTGAAGGAAGAAGCGGCATTCCGATGAAACGAAAAGCCCGGCGAGCTTTAGCTGCCGGGCTCAACCTTCTCTGTATGGGCACTGAGGGACTCGAACCCCCGACCCCCTGTGTGTAAGACAGGTGCTCTAACCAGCTGAGCTAAGCGCCCTTCTCCGTCCCCTTCACCTGCCAGATGATCCCCAGCGGGATCAGCACCACGTATCCCAGCACCAGCAGCGCCGGGGCCAGGTCCACCGAGCCGTTGTTCAGCAGCACGTAGCCGACGACGATGCTGACCAGCCCGGCGGCGAGGATGAGCCAGTTCTGCAGGGAGAACCGGACCGTCCCCTCCCCGTCCGTGCGGGAGGCGGCCGCCGAAGCGGCAGCGGGCTTGCGCGCGCTCTGAGTAGGCGTGGGTCTGGGCATGGTCAAAAAAGCTATTCCAGGGGGTACTCGACGTCAACCCCGTCCGGGCGCGGCGGCGGGAGCATCCGTTCCTCCGCGCGCATCTCCTCCAGCTTCGCCCGGTCGCGCTTCCGACGCCGCGCGAAGAGGAAGAAGAGGATCACCGCGCCGAAGACCCAGAACGCCCCCGTCTGCGCCCCCAGGAGGAGCCACCCGTAGCGGCGCCGCACCGCGCGCGCCCACTCCTCCTCGAATTGCCCCATCGTCATCCCGTACGCCGAGCGGATCGCCCGGTCCAGGCTCCCCTCCCGCTTCCAGGCGCGGATCAGCGCGTCGAAGCCCTCCGGCCCGGCCCGCTCCGCCAGGTGGCGCACCGCCGTCGCCGAGAGGAGGTAGGCGAGCCGCGCGTCCCCCTCCCCCGCCGGCCAGTCCAGCGAGAGCGAGTCCAGCGGCGGCGCCCGCCCCGTGAGGAAGGCCAGCCGGAGCTGCCACGCCGCCGAGGCGTCCCACCCGCCCGAGGACCACTGCGCGTACCCCTCGTCGAACCAGCGGGGCACTCCCGGCGGGAGCTCCCGGTTCACCAGCAGGTGCAGCAGCTCGTGGCGGAGCGTGGTCCCCAGGCTGCCGGGCTCCGTGCGCGGGGAGGCGTAGAGGGGGAGGACGACCACCCGCGCCGCGGGAAAGGCCACCCCGGCGCCCCACTCCGGGATCCGGCCGCCGGTCACCGAGTCCCACACCTCGCGCGAGGGGGCCAGGATGATGGTGGCGGGGATCGGGCGCTGCGCCTCCGGGAAGCCCGGGAGCGGAAAGGGCTCGCTCGCGGCCCGCAGCACCTCCTCGGCAAGCGCCCACCCGCCGGGGAAGTACACCACCCGCACCGGTTCCGCGGCGAGCATCTGCGCCCCGCCGTCCCCGACCGGCACCTGTGCCCGTAGCCCCGCCGGGAGGCAGAGCAGGAGCGCCGCTAGGAGGGCTGGAAGGAGACGGGCTCCCCCGCCTCCAGGCGCGCGAGGGCCTCGCCGCACTTCTCTCCCCAGGGGTTGAAGCGGTTGGTCTCCACCCCCTTGCGCCACGTCTCCGCCGCCCGCTCGGAGTCGCCGTCCAGGTAGTGCGCGCGTCCCAGCTCCCAGTATGCCTCGATCAGGTTGGGGCCCAGCTCCAGGGCGCGGCGGAAGAAGGTCCGCGCGTCGCCGTACATCTCCCGCTCCAGGTACACCATCCCCATGTAGAGGTGTCCGTAGAGCTGCGCCTTGCGGTCCGCGTCCTGGCGGATGGCGCGGGCCAGGTGCTCGATGGCCTCCCCGAAGATCCCCTTCTTCAGGCAGATGTAGCCGAGGTTCACCCGGGCCAGGGCGTTGTTCGGCTCCTTCATCAGCACCTTGGAGTAGGTGTACAGCGCCTCGTCGTACTGCTCCCGGAGCATCTGCGCCCACCCCAGCAGCGACTCCGCCGCCGGGTCGTCGGGCGCCAGCTCCAGCGCGCGGGTCAGCTCCTTCACCGCACGGGCGTGGTCGCCGGCGGCGATGGCGCTCCATCCGCGTTCTACATAGGTGCTGCTGCCGAGGTGGTCCGAGCGCACCGCCCGCGCCGGCGCGGGGGTGCGCGGCGCGGCGGCGGCAAGGGCCTTGTAGCGGTCCACCAGCGCCCGGATCTCCTCCTTGAAGGCGGAGAGCTGCTCCAGGGAAGCCTCCGTCTCGCGGAACAGCTCCATGATCTCGCGGCGGATCCGGTCGCGCTCCTCCGGCGGACCCTCCGGGCAGGCCGCGTCCAGCTCGCAGCCGATCCCCTCGTAGCGGGCGCGCAGGGCGCCCAGGTACTCCTCGCTCGTCATGCGCCTTCGGCCGGGGAGGTGTCGGGGGACGGGTCCGCGCCGGGGACCAGCTCGGCCCCCTCCAGCGCGATCCGCTCCTGGCTGGAGAGGATCCGCTCCACGTCGATGAGGATGATCAGGCGCCCCCCCTCCAGGCGCACGATCCCGCGGACGAACTCCGCCGCAAGGCCGCGGATGTAGGCCGGCGGCGCCGAGACGGCGGTCTCCGGCACCCGGAGCACCTCCGAGACGGCGTCCACCACCAGCCCCAGGCGCTCGCCCGCGTGCTCCACCAGCACCGTGCGCGTCTCGTCGTTGACGGGGGCGTCCGCCAGCTCGAACCGGCGCCGCAGGTCCACCACCGGGACCAGCGTGCCGCGCACGTCGATGACCCCCTCGACGAACTCCGGAGCCCGGGGGACGGGGGTGGGCTCCTGGTAGCGCAGGATCTCGTGGACCGCGAACACGTCCAGCCCGAACTCCTCCGGGCCCAGGCGGAAGGTCACGAGCTGGACCTGCGGGACGGCGGCTTGACGGGCCTTTCTCACGAGGGTTCTCGCGTGGTCAGGGATGTGAAGTGTTCCAGGACGGCCGCGAGGTCGAGGAGCGTCACCAGCGCGTCGCCCGCGCGGGCGACCCCCAGGACGTGCTCCTCCCGCTCCGCGCCGCGCGGTGGGGCCGGACGTACCGTGGAGGCGGGGAAGGCGGCCACCTCGCGCGCCTCGTCCACCGCCACGCCGACGCGGCGGTCGCCCGCGTCCAGCACCAGCACGTCCGGCGTCTCCGTCTCCTCCAGCCGCACCCCGAGCCCGGGGGCGACGTCCAGCACCGGCACCAGCGCCCCGCGCAGGCGGATGACGCCCAGGAGGGGGCGGGGCACGTCCGGGAGGGGGTGCACTCGCGCCCCGTTCACCACCTCCTCCACCAGGCGGACGTCGCAGGCGTGCAGCTCGCTTCCCAGGCGGAAGACGACCCCGCGGAAGGCGTCGTCCTCCCCCTCCCGGGCGTCCGGGAGGAGCGGTCCCGCGGCGCTCACCGGGCCTCCAGGGGCGGCAGGCGCATGGAGGACAGGGCGCGGACCTCCGCCGCCAGCGCCCCGGGGATGCGGTCCAGGGGGAGGACCTCGTGCGCGTGCTCCGCCGCCGCCTGCGGCATCCCCCAGATCACCGAGGTGCCGCGGTCCTGGGCGATCCCGCCGCCCCCCGCCCGCACGATGGCAGACAGCCCCTCCGCCCCGTCGCGCCCCATCCCGGTGAGCACCACCCCCACCGAAGCCGGGCCGAACACGTCCGCCACGCTGCGGAAGAGGGGGTCGGCGGCGGGGCGCACGCCCCAGACGGTGGGGCCGCCGTCGAGCGCGATCCGCACGGCGCCGTCCTCGCGCACCACCCGCATGTGGAAGTTCCCGGGGGCCACGTAGACGCGGTCCGCCAGCACCGGCTCGCCGTCCTCCGCCTCCGTCACCGGGAGCGCGCTCACCGAGTGCAGCCGCTCCGCGAGCGAGCGGGTGAAGCTGGCCGGCATGTGCTGCACCACGAGCACCGCGGCGCCGAACGGGGCCTTCAGCCGCGGGATCAGCTCCGCCAGGGCCCGCGGCCCCCCGGTGGAGGAGGCGACCGCCACCGCCGCGCCGGCGCCGGGGGCCCCGACCAGGGAGAGGGTGCGCGGGCGGACGGTCCGGGCGGCGCCCCGCCGGGGCATGTGCACCCGCACGTTGGAGAGGTTGGCGGCGGCGGCGGCGCGCAGCGCCTCCAGCAGCCGGTCGGCCACCTTCTCCAGGTCCAGCGAGATGGTCCCCGAGGGCTTGGCGACGAAGTCCACGGCACCGTAGTCCAGCGCGCGCAGGGTGGCCTCGCCCCCCTCGGTGGTGTACGCCGAGAGCATCACCACCGGGCGCGGGGTCTCGCTCATGATGTACCCCAGCGCGGAGAGGCCGTCCAGCCCCGGCATCTCCACGTCCATGGTCACCACGTCCGGGTCGAACTGGTGCACCTTGCGAAGGGCGTCGTCGCCGTCGCGCGCCGTGGCCACCACCCGGAACTCGTCGGTGCGCGAGACCACGTCGGTGATGACCCGGCGCATGAAGGCGCTGTCGTCCACCACCAGCACCGTGTGCGGCCCGCCGCGCTCAGAGCGTGACATCGGCCCGCCCCACCGAGGAGACCACCACCCGCCCGTCGCCCACGTGGAAGCGCACGGAGCGGCCGTAGTCCGCCCCCACCTCCTCGGCCAGCACCGGGATCCCCAGCTCGCGCAGCACCTGCCGCGAGGCGATCAGGTTGCGCTCGCCCATGTTCAGCATCCCCGGCGTCATCAGGCTGGGGAACATGGACGCCCCGCCCACCAGCCGGGCCTCCAGCCGCGCCGAGCGCCCCGCGAGCGCGGCCACCTCCGCCGCGAGGAGCGGGATCGCCGTGGTGGCGAACTTGGACGGGTTGGAGGTGTCGCGCGCGAGCTGCTGCTCCGGGAGGAGGATGTGCGCCATCCCCCCCACCCGCGCCGCCGCGTCGTGGAGGAGGATGGCCACGCACGAGCCCAGGCCCAGCGTAACGAGCGTGGCGTCCGCCCGCGCGACCGCGTGGTGCGCCACCTTCACGAAGATCTGCGGGGCCGTCATGCGGGCTTCTGGAAGATGCGTTCCCGGTTGTTGATCGCGCGGAACAGCCCGCGCGTCGGCCCGATCAGCGTCTCCACCTTCCCGAGCACCAGGAACCCCCCGGGGACGAGCGCGTCGTAGAAGTTCTGGAAGAGCCGCTCCTGGATCTCCCGGTCGAAGTAGATGATCACGTTGCGGCAGAAGATCAAGCTCTGCTCCGGGAGCGGCGCGTCCGAGATCAGGTCGCGCCGGACGAAGCTCACGTTGCGCTTCGCCTCGGGGCGCAGGCGGAAGGGCGGCCCCGGGGAGAACCACTTCTCCTTCATGGCCTCCGGCGTCTCCGTGAGCGACAGCTCCGGGAACTCGGCGCGCTGCGCCGCCTCCAGGCTGCGCCGGTCGATGTCGGTCCCCGTGACGTGGAAGCGCGCCAGCTCCGCCGCGCAGCGGTGACGCTCCGCCCACTCGTGCAGGAGGATGGAGACGGTGTACGCCTCCTCGCCGCTGGCCGACCCCGCGCTCCAGATCCGGTGCTGCGGGCGCTTCCACTCGAAGAGCCGGGGGAGGACCTGCTCCTCCACCACCTGCCACATCTCCGGGTTGCGGAAGAGCTTGGTGACGTTGATGGTGAGCGTGTCCAGCAGGACGTCGTACTCCCCCGGCTCGCGGTCCAGCAGCTCCGAGTACTCGTCGAAGGTGTGCCGCCCCCGGGCGCGCATCCGCACCGCGATGCGGCGGCGGAGACACTTGTCCTTGTAGTACTGCGTGTTGAAGCCACGCTCCCGCTGGATCTTGGCCTTGAGCCGCTCCAGCTCCTCCTCGTTTCCCTCCAGCGAGAAGGGAAGGCCCGGCGGCGGGCCCTGCGGAACGTTCATTTCAGCACCGTCTGCACCAGCTCCAGGTTGGTCCGTACCACCGCGTTGGCGGGGTTCAGCTCCAGCGCCTTCCGCCAGAGCCGTACCGCCTCCTCCCGGTTCATCCGCTTGTAGTGGATGTTCCCCAGCTTGAAATACGTGTCGTCGCCCAGCTCCGGGGCCAGCTCCAGCG
The DNA here is from genome assembly GCA_035936415.1 of Longimicrobiaceae bacterium. Taxonomy (NCBI): domain Bacteria; kingdom Pseudomonadati; phylum Gemmatimonadota; class Longimicrobiia; order Longimicrobiales; family Longimicrobiaceae; species Longimicrobiaceae bacterium. Next base: position 1,534 of record DASYWD010000046.1, on the reverse strand, counting down.
CCCGCCCGTACGCCTCGACGGCCTCGTCGTACGCGCCGCGGCGGTAGAGCACGTCCCCGAGCGACTTGTACGTCTGCGGCAGCGTGCCGTCCTCCTCGGTTGCCCGGCGGTAGAGCGCCTCCGCCTCCGCCCACTCCTGGCGCCGCTCGCGCACCGTCCCCAGGTGCAGCAGGATCAGCGGCGAGTGGGGGTGGAGCGACACCCCCTCCTCGCCCAGCCGCAGCGCCTCCGCGTCGCGCCCCGCCGCGGCCTCGGCCAGCAGGGCGAAGGCGAAGTACGCGGCAGGGGCCCTCCCCGCGCCGAGCGCCTCCCGGTAGGCGGCAAACGCCTCCGCCGCCGCCGGGGCGTCGCCGCGCTTGAGGAGGAGGATGGCCCGGCCGAGCAGCACCGGCGGCCTCCCAGGGCCCAGGCGTGCGGCCTCGTCCAGCGCCGCCTGCGCGTCGTCCAGGCGGCCGGCGCGCTCCAGGGCGAGCGCCAGGTTGTGGAACGCCGCGGCGCGCGGGCCGCCCTGCTCGATGGTCTCCTTGAGCCAGCGGACGGCCGAGCGGTCGTCGCCGCTGCGGAGGCCGATCAGCGCCAGGAAGAAGCGGGCGTCCGCGCCCCGCGGCTGCAGCTCGATGACCCGCCGGAACTCGCGCGAGGCCTCCTCGTACATCCCCGTCTTGTAGAAGGCGATGCCCAGGTTGCGGTGCTCCTCGATGCGGGCGAGCGGCACCTCGCGCACCTCCACCGGGCGGCGGAGCCCCACCGGGTGGGCGAACCCCGCCTGGATCAGCCCGAAGAGCGCCTTTCCCACGTCGAACTCCACCAGCCCGGACTCCTCCACCACCTCGTGCACCGTGCGCTTCCCGTCCACCAGCGGGACGATCTTGCGCTGCTCGTCGGTGAGGTCCACCCCGTCCATCGGCCGGGCGCGGTCCATCTCGAAGATCAGGTCGAGGGAGGAGATCTTCTTCTCGATCAGGCTCCACTCGTCGATCCGGCGCGCCCCCTCCAGGAGCAGGTTCTCCGGGTTGATGGAGACCAGCATCGCCCCCTCGGGCGGGCGCTGCTCCGCCTCGAAGTAGAAGGAGCCCTGCGACCAGGTGAAGAGGTAGTAGACCGCCTCCTCGATCTGGACCCGGATGTACTGCTCCAGCTGCTCGCGGGTGATGGCGCCGCGCCGGATCAGGATCTCGCCCAGGCGCGTCTGCGGGTCGCGCACCTGCTCCTCCACCGCGGCGGCGAGGACGGCGGGGGCGAGGAGGCCGTTCTTGACGAGCAGGTCGCCCAGCCGGTCGCGCCGGTTCACGATGGAGGCGTAGGTGATCCGCCCCCGGTCGAAGTAGGTGTAGCCGAAGTTGGAGCGGTCCGTGACGGAGAGGCACCCCGTCTTCTGCCCCATGGCCAGGAGCTGCAGGACGTCCGGGAGGCTCGCCTCCTTGAGGGATCCCTTGATCGCCATCAGGCCAGCTCCTCCATCAGGCGGTCCTCGAGCGCGAGCGCCGACCAGGCGACCTTCTCGGGGTTGTAGAACCAGCGGTCCGTCCCGCCG
>DASYWD010000045.1 GCA_035936415.1 Longimicrobiaceae bacterium | reverse complement strand
GTCCAGAGCTGCGGGCGGAAGCCGCGGCGCCGCAGGCGCGGGCGGCTGCGCAGGCGCGGCCGGTGCCGGCTCGATGGAGCCCTCTTCAGCCCCCGGCATCCGCGCCACCCCGAACACCGCGGCCACCAGGAATGCTGCGAGCGTCCCCACGGCCCCCAGGCGGAGGCGCGGGCTGCGCCGCGGAGGCTGACTCAGGCTGAGCTCGTTCTGCATGACGGGCCGCGCGGGCAACTCGCGGGCCAGGTGCCCATGGGAGGCGGCCCCGCTTGCGTGCCGGAGCGCTTCCGCCGATCTTTTCCGCCGCAGCCAACGCCGCCCCTTTCCCGTCCCCCGCCCTTCCGGGCCGGACCGGCCGCTGCTCGACGGCCGCCTCGTCTTCGTCTATCTCCCCTTCCGACCCACTACGCCCATGCGCCGGATCCGACTGCTCGTCCTCCTCGCCGGCCTGGCCGGCCTGGCCGCTTTCGCGATGCCGGCGAAGGACGGCCGCCCCCTGCTGGACTTCGCCGCCGTGAAGACCCGCTTCACCGACGCAGCGCGCGGCGGGGAGGAGTCCGGGGGCGGGGTCTACAAGTGGAAGGACGACCGCGGCAACTGGCACTACAGCAACGTGCGCCCGGAGGGCCGCGACGGCGTGCAGAAGGTGAAGGAGACGATCACCTGGGCGAAGGGATCCGGCGGCCCGGCCGAGCCGGAGGCACCCCGCAGCGAGCAGCCCCGGAGCGCCGCCGAGCTGCTCGCCGAGAGCAAGCGCCTGGGCGAGAAGACGGAAGCCCGCGAAACGGAGCTGCAGAGGGTGCTGCGCGAAGCGCAGTAAGCGCTCCGCACCCGAAAAAACGGCGCGCCCACTGGGATCTCCGGTGGGCGCGCCGTTTCGCACTTCGCACTCCCGCACTCACGCACTCCCGTTCCCCTCCACCCCGAAAGCCTTTGCGTGCCAGGAGTTCCGCAGCGGCATCTCCCACCGGCCGGCGTTCAGCTCGCCCACGGTGGTGATCGTGTTGTCGAACACCGCCGTGTCCGCCCCCACCTCGCCGGACTGCACCAGCGCGCGGAACTCCGGGCGCGACACGGTGCGAATCTCCCCGTCCGCGCCCCGGAACGTCACCCCCGAGCGGTCCAGCAGCCCGGCGCCCGTCTCCGCCTCCAGCTCCTTGAGCACGCGGAAAAGGGAGTCGATCGAGCAGCCGGAGACCCCGGTGGCGCGCTCGTCGGCGGCGACGAGCAGGAACCGGTCGTGGCGCCAGTCGCGCGCGCCGACGACGGAGTGGCCGTGCGCCAGCCACCCGTCCACGAACCGGTCCACCCGCCCCAGCAGCGCCTCCGCCTCGTCCGGCGCGAGGGGGCGGGCGGCGGCGAAGATCCACAGGCGTGCGTCGCCCGGGAGAAGGGAGAAGTCCACGGCGCTCATGGCGTTCCTCGGGTCGGGGTGTGCCTCGCCCCGGAATCTACACCCGCGCCGGACGCGGTTCCAGCGGTCACGACGGCGGGGCGTCGTCGCGGAGGCGCTCGAAGCCGCGGTAGCGTTCCATCGCGTAGGTACCGTCGAAGCCCTGCACCACCATCCCCACCATCCCGGCGGGGTCGCCGCTGATGGTGCCTCCGGCCGGGAGCCGGATGGTCCCGTCCGGCGTGCGGACCTCGGCGTAGCGCAGGGTCCCCCGCGCGGACGGCCTGCGCCCGTTGAGGTATTCGAACTCCAACTCCCGCACGACGTAGCTCACCGGGTCGATGTGGATGACGCCGCGGATGTCCAGCTCGCCCCCTCCGCGCGGCCGTACCGGGCGGAAGCGCAGCGCCAGGCCCCCACGCCCGTCGTCCGTGTCGCCCTCCAGGCAGTGTGTGCGCAGGAAGTCGTCGTCCAGCAGCTCCAGCTCGTCCGGCAGGCGCAGCAGGAACGAGGTGCGGCCCTGCTGCCCGAACCCACGGCGCCGCGCCTGCCGGGCCAGCGCCGAATCCGGGTGGTTGACGATCGTGGTGTCCTGCAGGATGCGCTGGTTGCGCAGGAAGCGGAGCCGCGCCGTGCCCTCGACCCGCCGGTCGAACGCGAACCGGTACTGCTGCTGGAATCGGCGGCGCGTCTCCACCGCCTTCTGCGCTTCGCGCCAGAGGGCGGCCAGGTCCGGCGCATCGTCCAGGCGGTCCAGCCCGTAGCAGGCGTTCCCGGACACGGAGATCCCCTCCAGCTCCACAGGCGTCAGCTCCGCGGCCAGCCTGCGGCGCACCGTCTGGCCCGCGCCCACCGCGAACGGCTCGGACGGGGCGGACACGAAGCCGACGCGGTCCATCCGCAGCCGGTAGCGCCCGGCAGCGACGCCCTCGAAGCGGAACTCTCCGCGGGCGTCGGTGAGGGTCCCCCGCAGCGGCTCGTCGCTCCCGCTGGCGGGGAGGAGCTGCACCAGCGAGAGCGGGATGGGAGCGCCGCCCTCCGCGAGCGTCGCCGTGCCGTCGATGGTGCCGGTGGCCTGCTGTGCTCGGAGCTGCGCTCCGGCTGCAAGAAAGAGGACGACGAGCGCGGAGAGCGCCGGGAGGAGGTAGCGGGAGCGCATGGGGTGCCCTGGGTCGAGGAGCCGGAAGGGATGCGCCGGTGCGGCGCCGTGTCGGCAGGGGAGAGGGCAACCGCCGTTCCGGGAGGGGCCTTCCGCGATGGCCCTCCGCAAATCGCTTCGGTGCAAGCAGTTAGGAGAGGTTACGCGCGATCGGGAGGAATAGCGGGCGAGGGGCTGTGTCCACGCCGCGGGACGGGGAGGCGTGTCGGATCGGCGCGCCCTCCGATTCTTGCCGAGGTGAATGGGGCTGTGTCGTGTAGCAGTCGGGGGAGGGGGACTCTGCCGACTCACTCCGATGCCGACCTGACAGGAAGCCCTCCCCCTGAATTGGGCTACGCATTACCCACAAGTCGAGAAGGGGGAGAACGATGGGAGCAGGAGGAGGTAAGAGGGAGGGCAGGTAGGGAGAGGAGGGAACCGAAGGCAGGAAGAGAGGTTGATGGTTGCCTGGGTGGTCGAAGAGATGCAGTC
>DASYWD010000044.1 GCA_035936415.1 Longimicrobiaceae bacterium | reverse complement strand
GGGACGCCCCGCCGCCGTCGGGCCGGGCGTCCGGCCGCACAACGCACGACCCGCGGGATCCGGCAAGGCGTCCGGCCGGCGACCATCCCGTGCACCGGAAGGCGGTCCACGGGGCGGACGCCGCCCGGAAATCGGGGCGCGCGTGGGACAGGGTGGGACACGGGCGCCCCGCTTCCGCGGCCCTGCCCGGAGGGAAGGAACGGCGCCCGCCGGCCCTCGGCGCCCGGGGCTGCGCAGGTTGTGGCGCGGTCGCACCATGTGTTGAGCGCTGGTCTCAAACTTGCTTCCTGTGTGGATCGCTCCGGCAGTAGCAGGAAGCCCATCCGGCAGACTGGTTTCGTCCCCCGCACTTCCGACCGCCGCACCCGCGCGCAAGCGTCGCCGTGGGCGCGCATGCGGCGGACATGCTGCAAAGCTTGTATATTCGGCAGCCCGCGTCCCGGAGACCGCGCATGCCCGCTCCGCAGCTTTCCGGCGGGCGCGGCAGCCCACCCGAAAAAAGAGGGAGACCGGAATGTCCGCCGAAGCCCACGTCAGCACACCCGGCCCGCAGGGATTCCGCCTGCCGCAGGGAGAGGTCCCGGGCTCCGAGGAGGATGGAAAGGCCGGCATCTCCATCCTGGTGGTGGACGACGAGCACACCCTCCGTGAGAGCTGCGCGAGCGTGCTCCGGCTGGAAGGGTACAACGTCTCCATCTGCTCCCGCGGGGCCGAGGCCATCGACCTGCTGAAGCGCCGCGCCTTCGACGTGGTGCTGATCGACCTGTACCTGGACGACGTCCCGGGGACCGAGGTCCTTTCGGTCTGTCTGCAGGCCAGCCCGCAGACCCGCGCCATCATCATGACGGGGAACCCCTCCGTGGACTCCAGCGTGGAGGTCACCCGGATGGGCGCCTGGGACTACCTCCCCAAGCCGTTCTCGGCCACCCACCTGCAGATCCTGATCGGGCGGGCGTCCCACGCCGTCCTGAACGACCGCCACACCTCGGCGCTCGCGGAGCGCGAGATGGCGGCGGAGCACCAGGGTCCGGTGGGCGGCCCGCTCCTCCTGGGGCGCTCGCCGACCTTCTGCCGGGCGGTGGAGCTGGCCCGGCGGGTGGCGCGGACCGACGCCTCCGTGTTCATCAGCGGCGAGAGCGGCACCGGGAAGGAGATGATCGCGCAGTTCATCCATTCCCAGAGCCACCGCACCTCCCGCCCCATGGTGGCCATCAACTGCGCCGCGCTCCCGGAGACGCTCCTAGAGTCGGAGATGTTCGGGCACTGCAAGGGGGCGTTCACCGGGGCCATCAAGGACAAGATGGGGCTCCTGGAGATCGCCAACGGCGGCACGTTCTTCCTGGACGAGCTGACGGAGATGTCGCAGACGATCCAGGCCAAGTTCCTCCGGGTGATCCAGGACGGGATCGTACGGCGGGTGGGGAGCGAGGGAGTGGACGCGGTGGTCAACGTCCGCTTCATCGCCGCGACCAACCGCGACCCGCTGGAGGCGACGCAGGAGGGCGTCCTCCGCAAGGACCTCTTCTACCGGTTGAGCGTGGTGCCCATCACCCTGCCGCCGCTGCGCGAGCGGCCGGAGGACATCTCGCTCCTCGCCGAGCACTTCCTGAGCTACTACTGGAAGCGGCACCGCGACGCAAGGACGCCGGTCCCCAAGCTGAGCCAGGCCGCCATCGCCTCGCTGCAGGCGCGGGAGTGGCGCGGCAACGTCCGCGAGCTGCAGAACGTGGTGGAGCACACCGTGGTGCTGGTGGAGCCCGGCTCCGTGGTGCAGCCGGACGACATCCCCTTCCGGGACGTGGACCCGGGCCCCAGGGAGCCGAAGGCCACCCTGTTCCGCGGGCTCGACGAGCCGTACCACAGCGCCCGCGAGCGGGTCCTCGCCGACTTCGAGCGGGTGTACCTGGGGGCGCTGGTGGACCGGGTGGGTGCCAACATGTCCAAGGCGGCGAAGATCGCGGGCGTCGACCGCACCACGCTGTACCGCCTGATGGAGAAGCACGGGCTGCAGCGCGACACCGTGATCAAGGCGAGCTGAGCGGCCGGCCCGGGCTCAGCTTCCGACCGAGCGGATGTCCGACATCCCCGCCCCTCCGCAGCCGGTGGGCACGGCGGATCCCCTGGCCCGGATCACGTCGGACCCGCTGCGCCGGGCAGCCGCCCAGGTGCTCGCCGGACTCCGCCCCGACGGAGCTGCCGACCGGCTGGCGGAGCGGCTGTCGTCGCTCGCCCTGGTGGTGGAGGCCGCACGGGAGCCGGCTCCGGACCCGGCGGACGGCGGCGGGGAGCCCGGAGATGCGGCGGACGAGCGTCTGCTGGAGCTGCTCCTGGAGGCCGAGCTGGCCCAGCGGTGCCAGGGCGGGGGCGCACCCTCGCACACGGAGCTGCTGGGCGTGCTCCGCTCCTTCGGGGAGGCGCGCCGCTCGCTGCGTCCCCCCGCCGACGACGCCCTCTCCCCCCCCTTCGAGCACCCCTCCGTGGTGGTAGGGCTCGCGCACGACCTCCGCTCCCCCCTCACCTCCGTCCTGTTCCTCTCCGACGCGCTCCGCTCCGGGTACTCCGGGGAGCTGAACGACACCCAGCGCCGCCAGCTCGGCATCGTCTACACCGCCGCGCTCGGGCTGGTGTCCATGGCGAACGACATCCTCGACCTGTACCGGCGCCGCGGCGACCGCCTGGTGGACGAGCAGCCGTCCTCCTTCTCGCTGGGGGAGATCGCCGCCTCGATCCGCGACATCGTCCTCCCCATCGCCGAGGAGCGGCGGATCGACCTGCGCTTCTCGCTCGCGGGGGACGACCGGCGCATGGGCCACCCCGTCGCGCTGGCCCGGGTGCTCCTCAACCTCGTCGTGAACGCCCTCAAGTACACGGAAGCGGGGTTCGTGGAGCTGGCCGCGCGTCCGGCCGGAGGGTCGCGCACGGAGTTCTCGGTGCGCGACTCCGGCTCCGGGATCCGCCCGGAGGAGGAGGCGACCCTCTTCCAGCCGGTGCGCCCCGTGAGCCGGTGGAACGGACCCGGCTTCTCCGGGAGCGGCCTGGGGCTGGCGCTCGCGCGCCACCTGGTCCGCGAGATGGGATCCGACCTGGCGTACGAGACCGCCGCCGGCGCCGGGACCCGCTTCTTCTTCGAGCTGGACCTCCCCGCCGCTCCCCCCGCCTGACGCCCCTCCGCCGGCCCCGGATTCCTCCGGTGTGTGGTGAACGCCCCACACACGTCGCCGGGCCACCACGAAACCGGTCCGTCCCCCCGGCCCGTCCCGAATCCGCAAAACGCATTATCCCAACCACTTACATTCGAGTGCGGCGATTCTCCCTCCGTGCATGCCCGTTGCATTCCCATCTCTTCGCAGACCGCTGCAGGAGTGCAACGGAACTACGAACATCTGGAGAGCGCCACCGTGTTGATCCCTGCGCAGAAGTCCGGTCCGCTGACCGCCACCTCGGGCGCCCTGGCGCTCGACGAGCTGGCCGAGAGCATTTCCACGCCCTGGATGCAGGGCGTCTCCGCCGCGGAGACCCGCTGGCTGGGCCGGCGCGTGCTCAACGTGACGATGGCCCTCGTGGGGCTGATCCTGGCGGCGCCGCTGATGCTGGTGATCGCGGTGCTCGTCAAGCTGACCTCTCCTGGACCGATCATCTTCCGGCAGACCCGGGTGGGGCTGGACCGGCGGCAGGACAGCGGGAGCCAGCACCACTGGCGGCGCCGGGTGGACTACGGCGGCCGGCTCTTCACCATGTACAAGTTCCGCACGATGACCGCCTCCGGCGGCAGCGCGGTGCAGGTGTGGGCGCAGCCGAGCGACCCCCGCGTCACTCCCCTGGGCGCCGTGCTGCGGAAGTACCGGCTGGACGAGCTCCCGCAGCTATTCAACGTCCTCAGGGGCGACATGAACATCGTGGGGCCGCGCCCCGAGCAGCCGAAGATCTTCGCGGAGCTCCGCGGCAAGATCGAGCACTACCACGAGCGCCAGCGCGTCCTTCCCGGGATCACCGGCTGGGCGCAGATCAACCAGAGCTACGACCGGTGCCTGTCGGACGTGCGCAACAAGCTGCGCTACGACCTGGAGTACATCGAGCGGCAGTCCGTGATCCAGGACCTCCTGATCCTGCTGCGGACCGTACCGGTGGTGGTCTTCAAGCGAGGAGCATGGTGAGGTGACCAGCGCGGCACTCTCCCTCGGCCGTACCTACGTGGGCGACTGGAAGCGCTACGTACCGATGGCCGCCACCGGGGCGGCCTTCGCGCTCCTGTTCTGGAGCCCCATGATGACGCTGGGGCGCGACTGGTGGAGCGATCCGGACGCCGGACACGGGCTGCTCCTCGCCCCGGTGGCCGTCTACCTGGCCTGGAAGAAGGGGCTGACCGCGGACGCCCGCGGCCAGGTGGCGGCGGGGCTCCTGATCGTCTTCGCCGCGGTGCTCCTGCGCTACGTGTCGGGGCTGGCGGCGGAGCTGTTCACCATGCGCGCCTCCATGATGGGCGCGCTCTTCGGCCTGGTGGTCTTCTACTTCGGCTTCCGGCAGCTCCTGCACTGGTGGCTCCCGGCGTCGCTGCTTCTGCTCTCCATCCCGCTCCCGGACGTGGTGGTGGGCTCGCTCGCCCTGCCGCTGCAGTTCCGGGCCTCGGAGATGGGGGCGGTGCTCCTGGAGTGGCGCCAGGTGCCGGTAATGCTGGACGGCAACGTCCTCCGGCTCCCCGGCCGCTCGCTCTTCGTGACGGAGGCGTGCAGTGGGCTCCGCTCGCTGGCCTCCCTGATCTCGCTCGGGCTGCTCATCGGCGGGCTGTGGCTGCGCCACCCGGCGAGCCGCCTGGCGCTGATCGCCGCGGCCATCCCGGTGGCCATGGCCCTCAACGGGATTCGCGTCTTTCTCACCGGGTTCCTGGTCTTCTACGTGGACCCGAAGCTGGGCGAGGGCTTCATGCACATGACCGAGGGGTGGATCATCTTCGTGGTGGCGTTCGCGATCCTGGGCGGCATCGCCGCCCTGCTGAACCAGGCCGAAATCCAGATCGGGAGGCGCAGGGCATGAGGCACTTCACCCGGAGCTGGGGCCCCGCGATCCTTCTGGGACTGGGCGCCGCGATCACGCTGGGGGTCGACACGCAACGGTCGGTGCCGCTCCGCGGCCCGCTGGAGAGCTCGGTGCCGGCCCGGTTCGCATCGTACGAGTCGAGCGACGTGAAGATCTCGGACGAGGAGCGGCGGGTCGCGGGGATGAGCGACTACCTGATGCGGGTGTACCGCCCGGCGGGCGCGGCCGCGGCGGCCGCCGCCGGAGCGTACGCGTTCTCCCTCTACGTGGGCTACTACGAGAGCCAGACGCAGGGGAAGTCCATTCACTCGCCGAAGAACTGCCTCCCGGGAGCCGGCTGGGAGGCGCTGACCTCCGGCCGCGTGGCCATCGCCACGCCGAACGGGCCGGTGACGGTGAACCGGTACCTCCTCCAGAACAAGGGCCAGCGCGCGCTGGTGCTGTACTGGTACCAGGGCCGGGGCCGCGTGGAGGCGAACGAGTACCGGGTGAAGTGGCACCTCCTCCGCGACTCCGCGCTCCGCGGGCGCAGCGACGAGGCCCTGGTGCGGGTGATCGTCCCGGTGACGGGCTCGGAGGAGGAGGCTTTCAGGCTGGCCGCCCAGGTGGCCGGGGGGATGATGCCCGCCGTCGGCCGGGCGCTCCCGGCCTGATCCGACCGTACGGCCCCGCCGGGCCGGCGCAAGCAACCCGACGCACAGAGGAAACGCGAGCATGACGTCCCCAAGCTACCGGCCGTTCGTCAAGGCGCTCTACCCCGTCGGCGCGCTGCTCATCGTCGCGGCGGTGAGCGAGCCCGCCCTGCAGATCTGGCCTTTCCGGTTCGGCGAGGTCCGGTGGCGCTTCGGCGCGGTCGGGATCATGTCGGGCGCGGTGCTGGGGAGCATCTTCGGTCTGGTGTGGATCATGGCCGTGGCGGCCGTCCTCGATCACCGGAGGACGCTGCGGGCCGCGTCGGTCGTCTGCATGGCGACGGCGGTGCTGCTGGCCGTGGTGGCGGGGCTGTTCTCGCTGGACTTCCTCCAGATCCGCTCGTCGGTGAATCCGGAGTTCCGGGGTACGCTGGACGTGACGGTCCTGCGCGCGATGGCCTTGCTGGGCCTGGCGATCCCCACCGCGCTCGCGCTGGGTATCGGCGGGTGGCGCTCCTCGCGTCCGGCGGGCCGGAAGAGCCCCGGGAAGAAGGCCGCCCGGGAGGCCGGTCTCGTATTCCACACCCAGCCACAGGGAGGCGGGGACCCGGTCTGATGGGGGGTTCGGAGGGTCGACCTATCCTCGCCCACCCAGGTCGACCCGTGCAGGAAGCGGAGGAGGAGCAGCAGTAAGCTTTCCCTTCCTCCGCGGGGCAGCACGACGAGAAGGGCGCGCTCCCGATCCGGGGGCGCGCCCTTCTCGCTTCCGTGGCGTTCCCGCGCCTCAGGGCACCCCCACCAGCTCCGGAGCCGGGGCCGCAGATCGGATGCTCCGTCCGTGCACCGCGCGCCCCACGAGGGAAAAGGTGCTCGGGTAGTACTGCGTGAAGGCGTAGATCCGCACCGGGCTCAGCTCCCGGAAAGAACGACGTCGCGCCGGGTCGGCTCCCAGGTGGCGCCGTTCTCCGGAGAGAGAGCCCGCACCAGGGCGTACATGGCCGCGACGTTGCCGGCGACCGCGAACGCCGGGATCGCCAGCACCCGGGGCATGGGCCGGGACTCCGGCCAGAGCCATCCTGCCAGCGCCAGCGCACCGATGCCGGCGCCCGCCCCGAGCGCCACCCGCGCCCACACGTGGTCCACCGCGAGGAGCGCCACCCCGACGGCCCCCGCCAGCACCGTCCAGGGGACCAGCCAGCGCGCCACCTTGTGGCTAAGCAGCATCCAGGCGAAGACCCCATGGCGAAACGGGTTCATGAGGTGCCGCTTGTACCAGAGCGTCTCCATCCCCCGGGCGATCGTCCGCACCTTGCGCCGGTACTCCCGCCGGAGCGAGGAGGTACGCGGGACGAAGCATACCGCCTCGTCCACCGATACGGCGCGGTAGCCGTTCTCACGGGCGATCAGTGCGGACGCGAAGTCGCGGCTCAGGTGACTCGGGAGGCCGACCCGGTGGAGGTGGGTACGGATGGCGTAGAAGCACCCCGATGCCCCGATGATCCCTCCCATGGCCGTCTCCATTGCCCGGACGCTCATCTCGTACCCCACGTATCCGCTCTCCCCGGCGTTCGCGTCGTCGCCGGTGCGCCCCACGCTCATGTCGCGCCCGGAGGCGACCCCCACCGCGGGGTCCGCGAAGCGGGAGACCAGCGGCTTGAGGGCGTCGGGACGGATCCGGATGGAGGCGTCGGTGTTGACGACGATCTCGCCGGTCAGAATCGTGGCAGCGGCGTTCTCGCCGGCGGTCTTGCCGCCGCGCACCGGCATCCGCAGCAGTTCCACTCCGCGGTCGGCGTACTCCTGGACGATCTCGTCGGTGCGGTCGGTGGACGCGTCCGAGACGATCACGATCTGCCTGCGGTCGGCCGGGTAGTCGAGCCGGAGCAGGCTCTCGACCGCCCCGCGGATCTGCGCCTCCTCGTTGTACGCGGGGAGCGAGATGCTCACCCTCGGCCACTCCCGGGGTGGGGAGGAGACCGGAAGGTGCCGGCGGAAGCGGCCGGCCAGCGCGAGCAGGAGCGGGTATCCCGCGTACGCGTAGGCGACGAGGAGGACCGGGGCGGCGACCAGGATCCAGGCGGCCAGAGTCATGGGGCTCAAAGGGCGGTTGGGCGTTGTACGTGCCGGTAGATCGCTTCGTAGCGCTGCAGCCAGGGCTCCGCGCCGAACTCGGCGCGGAGC
>DASYWD010000043.1 GCA_035936415.1 Longimicrobiaceae bacterium | reverse complement strand
CGGTGCGAAACTCGCCCGGCCGGTGGAGCGAGAGGTAAGTGCAGCGCGGGCTCACACAGACGCACCGCCTGCTGAGCTTCCCCCCGCCTCCCGGTCACCCTCTCCGGCTTTGCCCGGCTTCGGCACGACGCGCCTGCTGCCCGGGCGAACTGTGGACTCTTTTCGTGCCAGCCTGCGGACCCCGTCCTCGCGCTGGCGGTTTCGAGTTGCGGCATTGACCAGCCAGTTCCGAGCGAATATATACCGTCTGTCGTCATTCGCGCTGTTTCGAGATTGGTGAGGTTCAGTTCCCGTGCGGGTTCCGGTAGGTCAAAACAGATCCTTCCCCTCGATGCGGAGTCGCATGCCAGACAACGGTTCCCACAAGCCCCGTCGGGAAGGACGACCAATTCCGGTTCCTCCCGCCCTGTTCAGTGCGGCCGAGCCCTTTGATGGCTTTGACGTGCTCGATGAGGTCAGGAGCGCAACCGGCGCGTTATTGTGGCAGGCGGTTCGGGACGTGGTGCTGTGGGCGACAACTCCCGAAGATGCCCGCAGCCGCCTTTTCGGCGAGGACGCATACGATCACCGGGTCACCGCGATCCGCGCGAGAGAGATGGAGGATGATGTACGGAAGTGGCTCATTCTCCTTGCGGGGGTGGTGTCTGGACGGGAGCAACCTGGCAGAGAGGAAATTTCCCGGACCTGCCGAAGAATCTCCCGTTGGGCGGACGAAACTCAACTCCCCAGGACCGCGATCTGGTACGCGCAGGCCGCTTCGCTATGCTTTCCCGAGGGTGCGGAGCACGCGTACAACGTGGGCTGGCTGCTACGCCGGTCACAGGAGTACCCCCGTGCGGAAGCGTGGTACAGGAGGGCTATCGGCCTGGCCCGCAGGCGGCGCGATGCTCATACGTATGCACGAGCGTACATGGGCCTCGGAAACCTGTACATTCAGCGGGACGAATACGAGAGGGCCAGGCTTGCCTTCGAGCGTGCGCTTCAAACCGCCCGCAGAGCCGGGCTGCGGAAGCTTCGGGCTGAAGCGTTCCACGATCTTTTCTCCGTCGCCGCGGAGACGAAGCAGGTAGTGGATGCCGAAATCTACGCCCGGAAAGCGTTCCATGCGTATCCCTCCGGACACCCTCGCCTGCCGCAGCTGGCCCACGATGTTGCCGTGTTCTGGATGCTGCAGGGCTTCTACAACCGGGCGCTGCCCGTCTTTGAATCTGTCGCACGGGTGCTCACTCGTCCGGCTGACCGTCTCCTGATCCTCTCGAATCTGGCCCGCGCAGCCGGCGGCGCCGGCCGTATCGACGTGTTCACGAGTGCGTGGGCCGACACGTGGCAGATTGTCGATGACAAGCCGCACCTGGAGTGCGTCACCTCCTCGCTCCTGAGACTCGCCTACGGATCGGCGCTGCTACGCGACTGGGAGCGCGTCGATCTTGCAGCACGGTTCGCCCTGGAACTGGCAACGAGGCGGGGACAGCAGGCGGTGCGGAGGGAGGCAGAGGAGGTGTTGTCCGCCGCTGAGCAGCAGCGGTTCACTGAGACAGTTCTTCCCGCCCCGGCAGAGGTGGCGGTCACCGATGCCGCGGACGCACTTGCAGGGCATCTCGTTCGCCGACTCGCAGCCTGCGCGGGCGGCGAGGACCGCCCGCGCATGGACTGCTAGCCGATCAATTGCCGGAGCCGAAGGTATGAACTCCGCTGGTCTGGACCGCTGTCGTGTCGCTCGTGCTGGCATCCTCGGTGCCCGTCGTTCTGTTCCCAGAGCCGAACGTGTGATTGCCGTCGAAGTGGGGCCGAGCATCAGACGGTGTAACCGGAGTTCGGTCGACGCTGCACCCCGCGAGGAGAGCGGTGAGCGCAACGAGGGCGATCCGAGTCGTCTGCATGGGTACTCCTTTGTGTAGGTGAGGAACTTCCGGGAGTACCTGGGAAGTTAATCTGCCGCAACCGATCCCGCCGCGGGCGTTCGAAATCGGCGCGCGTCATTGGGGACTATATTGGTAAACTGCCTATGGCTCACCCGCAGGACGGGACGGGCGAATCACTGCTTCCATTCACGCGCGAAGAGCTGTTGCAGGCGCAAAGGCTCATCCGTGCCGAGTCGGAAGCGGAGCGGGTAGCTGATAGCCTGCTGAGGGAGTCGGGGCCGCTTTCAAGAATGCGCTGGACGGTCACCTGCTCCTGCTGGCTCCCCTCTCGGACGAGCTTGGGGAGCGGGTGAGTGCATTCCGTCCCAACCTTGCCGAACTCGTCCAGTTGGTACGCATGTCGGTGAACAAGAATCTCGGCTAGTTGGTTTCGCGTGTTCTCTGGGGTTTTCAGGAGGTCTGTGAACCAAAGTCGGCTAGTTCTAAAAAGGGTTTGGCGAATCACTTCCGGCCCTTCGCCGGGTCCTGTACCGTTGTTTCGTATTTCTTTTAGTACTGGCGCACCCGGATCAGTCATGCCCCTAACCCCGTCCGATCATCCCGCGTTCAGCTGGTCGCATTCGATCTAAGGGTGTAAACGGCCGGCCGGGGCGTCGATGAAGGAAGAGGGGAACGCAGCAGGGGGCGCACTCGCTCGTGGTGCGCCCCCGTGCTGCTCCGGGTCCGGGCCCGTCCCCGGGATCTGTCTCAGCTCCCGACCTACTTCACCTCGGGAACTCTTGGGAGCTGGCGGGGCCTGCTCTGAACGAGCCGGAGATCTCGATGATCGGTGCATCGGGGATTATGGCCTCCGGGATCCTACAGGGTCCCTCCGGAACCCGGCCCCCCTTTAGATCCCTCGCGCAATACTGGAAGCCAACCAGGCGGAACCGACCCTCGACGCGCTCGGCGGACGAATGCGTGATCTCGAGCTCACCCGACCGGGCGACAAATGCCTGCAGCGTACGATCGACCTCGCGAAGGTACTGCGCAGTAAAGCCGTCCTTCAAGGTGATCGGGTAGATGCCTCGTGCAGGCAGGGTGGACCCGACGCGCTGCAGCGAAAAGCTCTGGCGGGCTCCGGCCTCCTCACTCGCAGAGAAGAGCGCAAACGCGAGCGCCCCCCCCAACCGCGAGTCGGCTCCGACCTGGAAGTCTCCTCCGCCATGATAATCGGCCTGGACGGTTCCTGTGACCGTAGCTCGGAACCAGAAGGCTGCGGTACGGTCGAGCGGACCCTCGGTCTCGCACGCTGCTGCAGTGAGCGCCAGGGTGACACCCATCATCAAGGTCTTCGGAAGACGGTGCATGATCCTCCCCTCCTGGTGCGGTGAGTCCCGGTGCAGCTACCAGCCAAGGCCATCTATGCTGACGGAGGAGCAGTCCACCCGCGAGACCGGCCCGGGCACAGCATACAGCCAGTAGAACCGGACGTACGCTTCAAACGCCGGTGTCGTGGCGTCGGTACGCTCCCCTGTCCGAGTCCGAAGGGGACACGGCCCTGGAACGTACCGGATGCGTTCCACGCGGGCTGCCGGTAGCAGAACCCGGGCGATCGGGTTGTCGTTGTTGAGCCAGGCGTTCTCCAACGCGAACCGGGCGATCTCCTGCTGGCGCGGATCCAGGGGGACACGCTCGAGGCCGCTGCCGACCACGAGCCGGGTGACGATCAGTCCAAGAACGTACAGGCCTGAGATGACGGCCAAAGCCCATGCCGCCCAGCGGAGCATCCCCATTCCGGAACCCTCTCTCTGCGGCAACTCGTCTAGGATCCGAGCGGGTGACTCGCCGGCGAGCGACTCACCCGCCCCTCTGAGGTCTGCCGGCGGGCCCCTCGGCCCTTGGACCCGGCGCGGCTCAGGGCTTGTACCAGGTCCTGTACTCGGTGATGGCGGCGTTGGTGACCATCCACCCTCCCGTGACCAGAAAGTAGCTGTCGACGCCGTTCATGCACCACGGTGAGTTGAACCAGCAGAAGGTCTTCTTCACCTCCTGGCCGGTTACGGTGTACTCCGTGTACTTGTGGTACACTGCCTCGCCGCCGGTGAGATCCCAGTAGCCATAGTACCATCTGTTGTTCTTGATGTACTTGGCGTAATAGGATCCGAATGCCAGGCCTACTTTCGTTCCCGGCTCAACGACACCTGCGGTGCTGCAGTCATTGTACCGGTAGGGCAGGTTAGTCCAGGCGGTGCACCCCGAGGCGAAGGTGGACTCCACGTTCAGGTTGTGCTCGTACCCCGGGGTAGTGGATTTCCAGCCGCCGTTCCGGTACCAGAGGAAATACGAATCCGTGAAGGATGCACCGTTGAACCAGAAATCCCCCTCATTCGGCCAGTAGGTGGGGCGTGGCCCGGACGACCCGTCATAGTAGGCCGGATCATCGGGGGAGACGAGGGTGTCCGCCGGCTCGAGCTCGGGCTCGGGCTCGGATGGGGTGCAGCCTATACACATGGTGCCCACGTCGCCGCCGGAGTAGGCCTCCACATGGTCGTACACCTGGGCAGCCCGCTGCTTTCGGAGGGCAGTGATCCCGCGAGGAATATCGACCTGGGCGGGCCAGACCGGGGCTGGGGGCGCGAGCTTTCCATCGGAGCTTGGGACCGCTGCGAAGTGGGACACCCGCCGGTCCGTTGCAAGAGCGTCGAGTGCGGCTGCGCTCCCGCTCACCTCGACGGCATAGATCAGCGGGCGGTTACCCCTCGCCTCGTGAAGCACCGCTTCGAGGCTCGCGCGAACCTCCACGAGCGAGCGGGCCTGCTCTTCGAGTTTTGCACTCCCCAGCACGGCAGCCCGGGGATGTTTCTCGCGGAACCGCTGGAAGCGGATCGTACTGCCACTCAGGGCTTTCTGCGTGCTTCCGATTGAGCTGCGGCGCGCTGTCTCCACCACGAGGCGGGGATCCGCGGCACTGAAGCGCTCGTGCGACCCGAACATCCCGCCCGCGGTCATGTGGACCTCGACGGCCTGGAGATCGTGCTGGACCAGGAGCTGGATCACTTCGGCGTCCGGGAGGCTCCGCCCGAACGAGATCACCGCCCGGGAGACCTCCCCCGCGGCGGAGGAGGCCGAGGGCCGGGCGGGGTCGTCGGGCGAAAGGGGCGGAGTCTGCTCGTCGCTGCAGGCGCCAAGCCCGAAGAGGGCGAAGATACCTGCGAGCAGGCCCGGGTGGAGAGTTCTGAACCTTGTGCGTGTCGACATGGCTGACCTCGGTTCGACGGAGTGCTGGCGGGGGTGGGGGACCCCTTCACAGCGGCAAGAAGACGGCGGGCGCGCACATCCAGACACATAGTACCGGCGGCTAAACGGACCGTCAAGAGGATTGTCGCAACGGTCCCGGATCGAGCCTGCCAGGCCGACCCCACCACCTCGTCCGCGAAGCGTCGCCAACCGGCGCCTGGCTGACTTTCTATCTCACTAGCCGACTTTCTGCCCGATTAGCCGACTTTTTATCCAACTAGCCGAGTTTTTTGCTCACCGACAACGCACTGATCCGAAAGGATTCCTCCGCAGCATGCGTAGGGATGACTACATGGTCGGAACGCCGGGTACGTAGAAGTTCGCGGCTCAGCTCCGCACCAACGCGGTGACGGATACAGTTTCTGGGGCTCCCGCCGGTGATGGGCTCTCCGTTGATCGGCTCAGCCGGGCCGAGAGGTACGCCACCCACCCGCCCCCCTTCCCACCGGCACAACACACCACGGGCGCGGGGTCCCACTCCAGAGACCGGGGCAGGAACACTCTACGTGTTCCTGCCCCGGTGGTCTAGAACGAAAAGGCTGTTAACAGCACTGCCGGCGGGGCGGCTGAGGTTGCATGGAAACGCCGCTTTCGTGGGGCAGGCTGCACGCGCCCCCTTGTAAAAACCATTGCCGCGCCTACAAGGTCTCCGCTAGTCCGGTAGAGAGTGCGTACTCACAACTGCCGCGCAGAGAACTGTGCTCTGATCGGCCAGCGGACATTCATCCGAACTAGCGAGGCAGGCGTTTCGTGGTGTTCAACGAGCTGTTTGCTCTCAATCACGATGCTTCCGCCGTGCCCTCGCACCACCCGGTTCGCGATGTACATTCCAGATCCAGTGCCCTGTCGACCTCGATCACCGCTGTACCGGCCCCGGTATCCGAGTTGGAAGATGCTCCCATGGGCGATCTCCTGTGGCGTGATCGGCGTTCCGATGTTTTCCACCGCTACGAGCGCGAAGTCGGGCTCCTGATCGACTCGGATCTGTACATACTGTTGCAGTCCGTCGTTCCGTTTAAAAGAATACTTGATCGCGTTATGGATCAGGTTGTGAAGGACCATCTCCAACTGCTCAGGAACCGCCTCAACCATCGGTTGGGCGCGATGGTGCCGCCTTACGTCGATTCCCCGTTCATCAGCATAGCTCGAAAGTCTGGCGACAACATTCTCGATCGCTGTGGTGAGAGATACCCGTCGAAGTTGCGCAGGATTGTAATCGAGATCCGTCGCGACGAGCAGCGGGATACGCCTGGAGTATGCAGTTACTGCATCGAGGTTCCGCGCGAGTCGGCGGATTCGATCTGCAATCCCGCGGTCCAGTGTTCCTTGCTCTGCTAAGTCCTTGAGGAAGATAGCGTCCCCCATTGCTCCTTGAACTGGGGATTGGATCTCATGTGCGACGGTGCGGATCGCATCGGCGGCGCGGCCAGCCAATAGCGTCGACACCAATGTTACAAAATCGTGGGGCAGGTCTCGGTCCCTTGGTGGGGGATAACTGAAGCGTTCCGAAGCTTGAATGGCATCACTTACCGCCTTCTTTTCTTTGCGGGGGCCCCGGCGAATATCACGCACGCGTGCCGCTCCTGCGTCAGTGAACCCACTCTGAATGAAGACGCCATACAATCCGAGCGGATTTTCGACTCGCGCAAAGGTCAGTTGGACGCCCCACGGACAAGTCACGGCCCCGGTTCGCTCACGAAGCTCAAAATAAAATTCGCGGCACACGGCACCAACTTGACCATCGCGTGCCGCAAGTGCACAGATCGGGGTTGTCCTTCCAGGAGAGGCATACGTCGGGAGCTGACCTCTTGAATTCTGAACGCCAACGATCGCCGCACCGGCGCCCTGCCGCGCGAATGCAGTGGCCGCCGCGAGTAGCTGTTGCTCCGTGATCATGGTCTTAGCCGCACAGCGCTTGTGATTGACGTGATCCTGACGGCAACTGCGCCGAGCCGCGAGACGGTATCGCTGATCTTGATCAGCCTCTGAATCACACTTGGGTCGCGGTTCGCTAATTGCCTCGCCAGACGCATGCTGTTCCACCAAAGCATGGCTCGCTCTTTCCACCCGAGGCGCTCTCGGAACTCCGGTTCGAGGCGGTTAATCTCTCGAAGAACTGCC
Source organism: Longimicrobiaceae bacterium (assembly GCA_035936415.1). Classification (NCBI taxonomy): domain Bacteria; kingdom Pseudomonadati; phylum Gemmatimonadota; class Longimicrobiia; order Longimicrobiales; family Longimicrobiaceae; species Longimicrobiaceae bacterium. The sequence continues at coordinate 8,851 of DASYWD010000043.1, read as the reverse complement.
AAGCCGGCCCAAAACTGATCATTCTTCACCTTGAGCAGAGTTTCAACATCAGCGGCCAGATCGGCGGGAAGCACGGGCTTCGTGCGAATCAAGTCCGCTTGGCGCAGCCCTTCTGCTAGTGCTGGCGAGATCGCATTCCCACTCACAACGAGAACAGCCGTTGCTGGGGACGAACTCTTTAGGGCTGCTAGCACTCCGACGCCATCCGCTTCGGTCACCGACTGTGCGACCCCGACTAGGTCTAGAATGACCAAGTCATACCCGGCGGTGAGCAGCTCGTTGACTGATTTCACTTCTGGAATCTCGACGAGATTGGAAAAACCCTCGCGGCGAAGCCCATCGAGAATGCTCCTAAGGTCCTCAATCCGATCATCGATGACGGCAATCTTCGCATTCCTGATGCCCATCCGGACTGCGGGCGCGAGGCCGCGCCGGACAAGCTCCTGCTCGAGGTTAGCCAGGTCGTCGGCCTTCATGTTCGCGTATAGTAGTGGTCATCATCAGGTTCTTCGGGAATATGTAGCGAACTGGATGAGCGCAACAGCCCCACCGCGAAATTGGAAGTGGGGCTGGGCTGGTCCCCTGGAGGTGTCAATCGGAGTTTGTCAATTGAGGGTGCAGGCTGGGTGGGGTCGCTCAGCGCCGACGTGCAGGTTGCGCGTGCAGTCTAGCTTTTTCGCGATTGCGCGTGCAGGAAGGAGGCCGAAAAAGGGACCCTGGCCAGCCTGATAAGCGTGAGGTCGGTAGTTCGACTCTACGCAGGGCCGCTAGACCGAAGTGATTGCCCCGATGCCGTTGACGCGGTGTCGGGACGATCTTTTCCTTCTCCCGCACCCTCGGGTGGCAACTGTGCCTGGAATCAGCCAGCCGACCATTCGAGGCGCTGCAGGTGGCCGCCCATGTAATCGGAAAAGCGGATGTAGCGTGATGGTAACCGCCTGAGAAGCGCGAGCTTGGTGGTTCGACTCTACCAGGCCCGCTGATAAACGAAGCCCCGCTCGATCTTCGAGATCGGGCGGGGCTTCGTCCGTCGGGGTGCTCCGGGGTCACCGGATCCGAACGGCGTCGGCGATCACGGTGTACCCTTCCGTGGTCCAGCGGCTGAGCTGGACCTTGTTCCAGCCGGCCGAGAAGTTCCAGGTGCCGATGGCGTTCCACTTCCCGCCGTTGACCTGCTGGTTCACCTGCACGGTGCCCAGCTTGGTCCCGCTCGCGTTCCAGGCGATGAAGGGCGCCGTGGTGGAGCGGTTGGTCCCGCTGGTCCACCAGGCGTCGATCGTCCGGCTCCCCGCCTCCGGCAGGTAGAACCAGAAGGTCGCCGGGTCGGAGATCGCCTGGGTCGAAGCGTAGAAGTACCCGGTCCCGTAGTATCCCGAGGTGTAGCTGGTGGAGATCCAGTTCGCCGAGACCTCGATGTACCCCTGCGACGTGTTGTTGCTGCTGTTGTTGCTGTCCACGATGATCTCGCCGCCGGGTGCCTTGAGCTCGTCCGGGGGTGAGCAGTCGTAGCTCGTCGAGCCGATGTACGTGTTCTTGTCCGCCGTGGAATACTTCGGCGCGTAGTACCAGAGCTTGGTCGAACCCTGGCGGATCTCGAAGTGCACGTGCGGTCCGGTCGAGCGGCCGGTCGAGCCCTCGTAGCCCACCGACATCATCCCGTCGGCGTCGCTCCCGTCCGGAGCCGACCGTGTCATCCAGGTGCCGATCTCGTAGCCCGTGAACTTGCTCAGGTGCGCGTAGAGCGTGTAGAAGGCGGTCCCGCCGCAGGTGTTCTTGTGCTTGACCATCGCGTAGTAGCCGTAGCCGTCCGGATCGTTCAGCTTCGCGTGGTACCACCCGTTGTTCGAGGTGCCGACCCTCCCTCCGTCCGGACCGGCGATGTCGCCCGCGTTGTAGTCGTGGCCCTGACTCCCCGGGCCGCGGGTGATCGTTCCCCCGATGGGCCAGAAGAACTCGGCCCTGGCCGGCAGGGCGCCGAACACCAGGAGCGGCAGAAGGAGGGCGAGGACTCGGCGTCTGGTAGTCGTCTTCATGACGGATTCTCAATCTGGAGGTTGGCTGGAGCCCCACTGCGTTCTAGTCCGCGAGGTGCGCCTTCTCCTTCTCCGTCCCGATGACCGTCCCCCGCTCGATGTCGCGCGCCAGCTTCTGGTCCCAGATCTCCGCGATCCGGGTCGCCCCCCGGCCGAGGATCTCCTGGTAGTCGCGAATGTCCTGCACGATGAGCGGCGAGCTCTCGTTCAGCCCCGCCAGGACGCGCGGCGCGTCGCGCCCCGCCACTTCCACGATGTTCAGGAGCATGGCGCGCCTGCTGGAGCGATCCATCTCCGTCGCGTAGGCCGCCCGCAGGCTCTCCAGAGCAGGCCCGGCCTGCGCGCCGCGGACGTGCCCCAGCGCCAGCGCCGCGATCTCCCGGTTCTGCGCCAGCGGATCCGTCTGCACGAGCCTGCCGAGCGACGCCACGACGTCCTGCGGCCAGTCGCCCCGGGGGTGCAGCGCGATCACCTGGACCGCCATGCCGCGCACCATGTCCTCGTGCGGTCCCTGCGCGGTGCGAAGCAGCGCGCGAGCGACCTCCACGCGCAGCCCCGGCTGGCGCGTGAGCCAGCGCTGCAGGACCTCGATGGCGGCGATCCGGTTCGGCAGGTCGTCCGCCTCGCGCGAGACCTGCGCGACGCGCTCGACCCCCGCCTCGGTGACGTCGGGGGCGTCGGCGAGCGCAGCGACCGCCTGCTGCAGCTCCAGTGCGGATCCCGACTGGAGGCTGCGCAGCGCCGTCTCGGGCACGCCGGGGCTCGGCGGTTCGATGGTGGACCGGGTCGTCGGGGCCTTGTCCGCGCAGGCGGCCAGCAGGCTCGCACCGAGGCAGAGGGCCACGAGGTGGAAAGTGCGCATACGCGTTCTCCTGCTTGGAGGCGGAGAGGGGATCCGCCCGGCTCCGTTCCGGCCGGGCAGATGGGGTACGGCTTCCTTCACGGAGTCCGGCCCGTCGTCACCGGATCCGAACGGCGTCGGCGATCACGTAGTAGCCCTCGGTGGTCCAGCGGGAGAGCTGGATCTTGTTCCACCCGGCGGAGAAGCTGTAGGTGCCGAGCTGGTTCCACTTGCCGCCGTTGACCTGCTGGTTCACCTGCACGGTGCCCAGCTTGGTCCCGCTCGCGTTCCAGGCGATGAAGGGCGCCGTGGTGGAGCGGTTGGTGTGGGTGGTCCACCAGGCGTCGACCGTCCTGGTGGCGGCGGCAGGGAGATAGAACCAGAAGGTGGCCGGGTCGGAGATGGGCGCCGTCTTGGCGTAGTAGTACCCCGTCCCGTAGTACCCGGACACCCCGGTGGAGGAGACCCAGTCCGCCGACATGGCCCCGGTGTCCAGGTATCCCTTGGAGGTGTCGTTGTTGTTGTTGTTGCTGTCGATGATGATGGCGCTGCCGCAGTAGCCGTTCATCCGGTTCATGTAGTCGGACCACGGCCAGTTCGGGCCCGGGTCGGTCCGGTCGTACGGCTGCAGCTTTCCGTGCGCCACGTAGTGGTACCGGTCGCGCGGGATGCTGTGACGCTTGCTGATTTCGCAGGAGAGCTCCGCCGAGGCCTTGATCTGCGAGGTGGGGAAGGAGGACTGCGAGGCGTAGCCTCCGTGCTCGATCCCGATGGTGAAGTGATTGCTGGAGTAGCCGTCCCGCCAGCATTCGTGCCCGCCGTTGTTCGAGCAGTAGTACTTGGCGCCGATGTGCCAGGCGCGCTTGGATTCGTAAACCAGCTTGGAGATCTCGGAGCCGTCCTCCTTGACCACGTAGTGCGCGCTCACCCCCGAGGATGAGTTGGTGAGCCAGCTCCAGCACCCTGAGTAGCCGCTCTCGCAGGTGTGGATGACCACCATGTGCACCTCCCCGATGCTCCCGGTGGGGCGGTCGTTGTAGTTGGGCGAAGGGCGCCACACGATGTTCAGGTGGCCCATGGCGGACGCGGCGAAGGCACTCTCGCGATCCGCTTCGGGCGGAGCCTGCGGCGTGGGGAAGTCCGGCAGCACGTTCTGGGGCGCGAGCGTGACCAGCACCTGGCCGCCGGGCGACACGCCCTGCGCTCCCGAGCGGAGCGCCGCGTACACGTCGTCGTGCACGTAGGCGGCCTGTCCCTCCGGCTGCTGGATGCCGCTGTAGCGCGCCACCGCCGGCGCCCAGGCGCCCAGGCTGGCGCGGCTGATCCGGAGCTCGTCCGCGTAGCCGCTCAGCACCGCCGCGGCCGCCCGGATGTTTGCCTCGGGCCGGAAGCGGGCCGCCTCCGGCGTCACGTGCGCCAGCAGGGCGCCGTGCTCCAGCTGCCCTCCGCGCAGCGCCATGATCCCGAAGGCAGGCTGCTGCCCCTCGAACTCCACTTCGCCGCGCACCATCTGGAAGCGGGTCTCGGCGAAGCCGACCGCCTTCAGGAGCTCGGCCGGGACGCGGAACTCCGCGCCGGCCTCGGCGAAGATCCGGTCCAGCGCGGCCTGCGGCGGGGGGGTCTCCGGGCCCGGCGAGCGGATGCCGACCGGCTCGTCGGAGCACCCGGCCAGAACGGCCGCGGCTCCCAGAGCGACGGCAAAGCGGCGGAAGCGAGACATGAGCTGCTCTCCTGAAAAGGGTTGCCTGAACCGCGAACCGCACCTGCCTTGAGCCGCGGTCCACCAGCAGTCGCAGCGCTGGACGGAGGCGCGGGTGCTCACTGCGCGACGCCCCGGCTCCAGATCGTGCCGAAATTGCCGAGGAACGCGTTGATCACGGTCCGGTCGTAGAGCTTCAGGAGGACCTCGTCGTTGATCCGCAGCGCCGAGCCGCTCCAGTTGTGCGAGCCGGTGAAGAGGCGGTATGCGCCGCTCGTTCCGGCGTAGGTGCCGTAGACGACGTAGTACTTGTGGTGGATCTTGGCGGGGCTGTCGACCAGGCGCAGCTGCACCCCTCCATCCTTGAGCCGGGCCTTGATCCCCGAGTCCATGTTGGTGTAGGCGAGCTGGACGGTGCAGCCGAGCTTCCGGATGCGAATCAGCTCATCCGCGATGGGATCGCGGCCACTCGTGAACATGTTCTGCGCGGCCTTGACGTAGCAGCCGGAGCCGCCGCTGAGATAGCCCAGCGTGTTGGCGACCACGTCCGTGGAGGCCTGCTCCGACGTGCCGCCGTTGGAGTCCGCCCGGGGGGAGAAGTAGGACTTGAGCGCGGCTGCCGACGAGCTGAAGCTGCCGTCCGGGTCGTCGACCAGGTAGTTGTTGTTCTTGCGCAGGTAGCGCATGTCGGTGAAGACGTTCTTGTAGCCGTCGTAGGTGGTCTGGTCTCCCCCGATGATCACCAGGTTGTTGTAGAGGCGGGCCTGCGCGTGGGTCATGTTCGCGGAGGTGACCGCCACCACGTACGGCTTGCTTACGCCCCCGTCCACCGTCTGGCTGAAGGTGAAGAACTTGCTGTGCATCAGGGAGCTGCTGCGATTCGAGATGCACCCCTCCACGTCCGAGGCGCTCCCCCGGCACTTCGTGTAGCGGTCACCGAGCGCCGCGGCGAGCCGCTGCCCCTGCGTCCCGTTGTCGTGTCCACTGTGGACCACGTAGACGTTCACGCCGCTGTTGTGCGCGTCGAGCAGGGCGTCGGTCACGGCGGGCACGGTGATGCTGTGGATCGCCGCCCGGATGTACTGCCCCGCGGGGGTGTTCCTGACGAGGCTGATGATGCGGTTGTGGATGGTGTAGTCTTCCCAGTTGACCTGGTCGACGTAGGGGTCGTTGAAGACCGTCACCTCGGTCACGCCGGCGCCGAGGGCGGCGGAGGGGGCTGCCGGCGGGCCCGTGACGGGGAGTGCGGCGTCCGGGGCCTTCTCGCCGCAGCTCGCGACCGCGATCTGGATGGCGACCACCGCGGCGAGCTTCCGGGAACAGGATGTCATCGTACCCATTTTCATCGAGGGTTCAGTTCGGATCGCCGCGGGTTGTCCAGCTGCCGGTCACCGGATCTTCACCGCGTCGGCGATCACGTAGGAGCCCGAGGTGGTCCAGCGCGACAGCACGATCCGGTTCCAGCCGGCGGTGAAGCTCCAGGTGCCGAGCCTGTTCCATTTGCCGCCGTTCACCTTCTGGTCGACCGAGACCCGGCCCACCTCGGTGCCGTTCGCGTCGTAGGCGATGTAGGGCGCGGTGGAAGAGCGGTTCGCGTACGTCGTCCACCAGGCGTCCACCGTCCGGGTCTGGGCCGACGGCAGGTAGAACCAGAAGGTGGCCGCATCCGAGGTCGCCCCGGTGGGCGCGTGGTAGTACCCGTCCCCGTAGTACTCCTTGGTCCCGGAGGAGAAGGTCCAGCCGGTGGAGGCCTGGAACTGGGCCACGCTGGTGTTGTTGAACGAGTTGTTGCTGTCCACGATCACCGTGCCGACGGGGTCCGTGGTGACCGCGTCGCGCGCGATCCAGCCGTAGCGGCCGTTGACGTGGCCGTACATGAACTGCATGTACCCGAAGGGCTCGCCGTTGAGGGGAGAGTCCTTGTGATAGAAGGGGATGTCCCTGAGGAGCACACCCTGGGAGCGGCGGAACACGTCGCCGGTCTCGACCAGGTAGGTGTCGTCGGCGACGCCGCCCATGCCGGGCAGGTTGTAGAGCAGGTTCACGACGTTGCCGGGCCGAAGCAGATAGTGCTTCGGCAGGTGGCTGCAGGGGCGGTGGGTGTTGTGAAGCACCATGTCGTCGTAGAAGGCCCGGACCGGGGTGGGGCCGCCGGTCAGCCTCCAGAGCGCGGCGTAGTCCCCATTCCCCGGGTTCGTGGCGTTCACCGTCTCCATGTACGCGAGCGATTCGGTCACGTCCGCCTCGCGCACCCACCCCGAGGCCGCCCCGCTGGTGGTTCCGACGGCGAACACGTAGACGACCACCGTCCCGTTGGGCAGCCGCTTGCGCTGGCCGTAGTTGATCCGGACCTCCGCGTCCGTGACCGTGCCGCGGGCGTTGCCGAAGCCGTCGTACAGGACGGTGTTCGCAGCGATCTTGAAGTGGCAGTCCTCGGAATTGTACCGGTGGGCCAGCCGGTTCGCCCCCGGGTCCGCCGGGTCCTTGCAGGGATACGGGTTGGGGAGCTTGCAGTTGTAGGCGCCGTCGCAGTCCGCCGACGTCGCCGACGCCGGGGGCCCGGGGCTGAGAAGCTCGCCGCCGTCGCGCTCCGAACAGCCGGCTGCGCCGAGCAGGACGATCGCGCAGCTGACGATTCGCGCCGTCGTGGAGAAGATCGGGCTCGTGCGCATACGGCAGGTCCGGGGCAGCAGATGATACGATCCGTTCAGGAGCGAACCTCCGGCCGCATGGAACAAGCCAGAAAACATCCGATCACCCGCCGGTCGGACAAGCTGCGGCGCGGCTGCGGGTTCGAGCCAGCCGGGAACGAACCCCGGGCGGGTCTTCCGCCGGACACTGGCACCATTGTGGTGCGCGGCGTACCACAATGGTGCGGTACTCATCCACCCGGTGGGCGACAGGGGCGCACGCGATGGAGGCTCCCTGAGGTGCAGGGCGGACGTACGCCCCCGGCTACCTTGTCCCTTGCGGGCTCGTTCGCTATGCTGCCGGCCCGGCTTTCTCCCGCGTCCGCAAGCATCACCTCGGCCGTTCGCGCCTGGAGCCCAGGAGCGTCGGGCCCGCCTATGTCACGATTCTACGGAGCATCCCCGTGCGAATTCCACTCCTGAAGGTCGTCCTGCTGCTTTGCTTCGCAGCCACGAGCGCGGCAGCGCAGGTGCTGCCCATTCCGCGGGAGGACCCCCAGGCGGACAGGCGACGCTTCCGTGCCGAGAGCCTCAGGGGAGCACAGGAGGCGCTGATCCGATGGACTGCCGCGTGGGCCGGGCAGGATGCGCGAGCCGCGGCCGCCCTCCACACGGAGGCCGGGCACCTGCTGCTCCCCGGCCAGACCGCACCCGTCCAGGGTGCACGCGCGATCGAGCAGACCCTGTCGGCGTACCTGGCGCAGGCAGGGCCTCTCTCGATCAGCCTCGTGGATGCCGAGGCGGGAGGGAACCTCGTCTACATGTACGGGCGCTACTACTACGAGCCCCGGCCGGGCGTCTCCGACGCCGCGCCTCCCCTGACGACCGGCAGCTACGTCGCCATCCTGCAGCAACGGGGTCGGGATTGGCGGATCCGGTCTCTCTTCTTCCTGGCCGAGCCCATCGGCGAGGCCGTGGAGTCCCTCCCCTAGCGTATCCCGGCCCCAGCGAGGGTGCCGCAGGCCGCCCGGGGGCCCATCGCGTATGGCTCGGTGCAGATCTTGCCGCCCCGATGGGGCATCGAAGTCGGCTGGCTCGCTCACCCGCATCCCCCGCGCAGCCATGCACACCCACAGGCACAGCAACGGCGCTTCCGCCGCGCTTCTCCCGGGCTGGCGGCCCCTCCTTCGGCGGCTCGCGCCGCTCGTGGCCGCCTTCGCCCTCGCGGCCTTCCCCGGTCTCGCCTCCGCGCAGGCCCGGTCTGCGCCGGCCACGGGCTACGTCTACTACGGGGACGCCGCGCTGGGGCAGCCCTGGTCCACGAAGAACTTCGACAACCTCTCGCGCTCCGACGCACCGGCGTTCCGGGGGACCGGCTTCGCCGACCTCTCGTTCCAGGTGGGCGACACCCTCCGCGCCCGTAGCGCGGTGAACGTGCGGGCCCGGCCGTGGGCGGTCCAGTCCGAAGAGCCGCCCATCGTCGGGAGGCTGCCCGCCGGGACCCGGGTCGTCATCCGCGACATCCACTGGATCGGGCTCGCTCCCGGACTCCAGCGGTCCGCGTTCTGGATCGAGTACGACAGGGTCGGGCAGCCACGGCGGCCCTGAACGGCTCCGCGGGGGGGAGCCGGCTCTGCCGGCTCCCCCG
>DASYWD010000042.1 GCA_035936415.1 Longimicrobiaceae bacterium | reverse complement strand
GGGCCACGGTGGCCCCGCCGGCGACCCGCGGCCGCCGAGATCTTCCGATCACATTGCCCCCGCCGGGCTCGCGCAGGGATCACTTGGATCCACGGGCAGCCCGGCGTTCATTCACCTGTCACCCGCGGCGGAGGAGCCCGACCCCATTCCTGTGGCAACCACGTCCGACGGCCAGACCATTGCCGGCCGCGGGCGGCTGTAGCACTCGAACCGTGGTATGCGGGACCCCCTTCACCCCTCTTCGTCGAGGAGACCGATGGCAGAACCGTTCCTCTCCGAGATCCGGATGATGTCGTTCAGCTTCGCGCCCAAGGGGTGGGCGCTCTGCAACGGCCAGCTCCTTCCCATCAACCAGAACCAGGCGCTCTTCGCGCTCCTGGGAACCACCTTCGGCGGCGACGGGCAGACCAACTTCGCACTCCCCAACCTCCAGGGGCGTACGCCCATTCACGTGGGCAACGGCCACATCCTGGGTGAGGCGGGCGGCGAGCAGGCCCACACGCTCACCATCTCGGAGATGCCTGCGCACACGCACATCGTGACCGCCTCGTCGGCCCAGGGGAACGACATCAACCCTGCCAACAACCTGCTGGCGAGCCCGCTCAACCAGACCTACCGTGCCTCGCCCAGCGGGGGCGCGGTGCTCAACCAGGGCTCGATCCCCCCGGTCGGAGGCTCGCAGCCGCACCTCAACATGCAGCCGTACCTCAGCATCAGCTTCTGCATCGCCCTGCAGGGCATCTTCCCCAGCCCCAACTGACGAGACCAACATGGCGCAACCCTACGTGGGCGAGATCCGGCTCTTCGCCGGGAACTTCGCCCCGGTCGGCTGGGCATTCTGCGAGGGCCAGCTGCTCCCCATCTCCGAGAACGAGGCGCTTTTCCAGCTCATCGGGACCACCTACGGCGGCGACGGGGCGAGCACCTTCGCACTCCCCGACATGCGCGGCCGCATCCCGGTCCACCAGGGCGGCGGCTTCGTCCTGGCGCAGTCCGGAGGCGCTGAAGAGATCACGCTCACCGTGAACCAGCTCCCCTCGCACAGCCACGCCATGCTGGCGTCGGCCGACAACGCGGACGTGACGAGCGCGGCCGGGAGTGTGCTGGCGCAGACACCCAGCTACACCCCCTACATCGCGGACAACCCGAACGTGAGCATGGCCGCGAGCACGGTCTCGCCCACGGGCGGCAGCCAGCCGCACACGAACTTCCAGCCGTACATCTGCGTCAACTACATCATCTCCCTCTTCGGGATCTTCCCGTCCCCCACCTGAGGAGCTCGGATAATGGCCGATCCATTCGTCGCGGAGATCCGCATCTTCCCGTTCAACTTCGCCCCCAAGGGCTGGGCCTGGTGCAACGGGCAGCTCATGCCGATCAGCCAGAACACCGCGCTCTTTTCGCTGCTCGGCACCGTCTACGGGGGCGACGGCAAGAGCACCTTCGCGCTCCCCGACATCCAGGGCAGTGCGGTCATGCACCCCGGCCAGGGGCCCGGTCTTTCGCTCCACGACCTGGGCGAGCAGGGCGGTGCGGACCACGTTACGCTGCTGGAGTCCGAGATCCCCGTGCACGCGCACACTCTGCGCGCCTCCAACCAGCCGGGCGAGGACCCCGCCCCGAATGGTGCATCGCTGGCCCGCTCGGTGGGAGCCACGCTGTACCAGAACAATTCCTCGCAGAACCTGGTGCAGATGAACTTCACCCAGATCTCCGTGGCCGGGGGGAGCACGCCCCACAACAACATGCAGCCGTACCTGACCTTCTACTTCAACATCGCTCTCCAGGGCATCTTCCCTCCCCGAAGCTGAGCGCGACAGGCGGGCGCCACCCCGGTCGAAGGATCGGGGTGGCGGACCCGCGCCCCCTTTGCGCCTGCTGATCCCAAAACACCAGCGTCTGCCTGGAGGCCGTTCCGAGGGGGCCCTGCGCCAGGCAGACAGGTCGTCAACAGGAGGTCCCGATCGAACCGAACGTGTCGCTCCGCCCCATCCGGCCCGAGGACGAGGAGTTCCTCTGCCGGCTGTACGCCAGCACCCGCGAGGAGGAGCTGGCTCCGGTCCCCTGGACGACGGAGCAGAAGGGAGCGTTCCTGCGGCAGCAGTTCCAGGCCCAGCATGCGTACTGGCACGAGCACTACACGGGCGCGAGCTTCGACCTCGTGCTGCTGGACGGCGCGCCGATCGGCCGGCTGTACGTGGACCGGTGGCCGCGCGAGATCCGGATCGTGGACGTCTCGCTCCTCCCGGAGCACCGGAACGGAGGGATCGGGACGGCGCTCATCCGGCAGGTGTTCGCCGAGGGTGACCGGGACGGGAAGCCGGTGAGCATCCACGTCGAGGCGTTCAACCCGGCGCGCCGCCTCTACGGCCGCCTGGGCTTCGATCTGGTGGAAGACAAGGGGGTGTACGTGCTGATGGCGCGCCCCCCCGCCACCGGGGCGCTCACCGTCGCCTGAGCCTGGGCGGCGGAACGGCGCGACGCAGGAACGGCGAGGCCGGGTGGGGACTCCCACCCGGCCTCGCGTCGTGGAGAGCGGTCGCCGCCGCGCCACCACGGGCGGTCCGAAGATCGCCGTTCAGCGCCCGCGTGAACCGGTCAGCGCCCCAAGCACGATCCCCGCCACGGCCGCGGCCCCCACCCCCAGGAGGAGCTTGCTCCGCGCGTCCATGGGCGGCACGGACACGACCCCCGTCCGGTCCGCCACGGCCGGGCGGCCCACGTACCGCCCGTGCGCCGGCACCGCGAGCGCGTCGAAGTCCCGCGCGAGCCGCCGCAGCCCTTCCCGCAGCTCCGGGCCGCGCATGGGCAGGCCGTGCCCGGTGATCGCCACCTCCGGCTCCAGTGCCGCGAGGGCCTCCACCGACCTGCGGGAGGAGAACCAGTCGGGCGTGAAGTACGCCGGGGGCCCGTGGATCTCCCGCCGCTGGGTCATCACCGCCAGCGCGGACTCCTGCTTCGTGGTGACGAAGGCGTCGCCCGCGACCAGGGCGCGGTCCACGTCGCGGAAGAGGGAGACGTGCCCCGCGGTGTGGCCGGGGGTGTGGAACCACTGCCAGCCGGGCATCCCGGGGACGGAGCCGTCGTCCGGGAGGGGGCGCACGCGCGCGCCCAGGTCGATGGGGCCGCGCGGGTACGCGAAGGAGAGCGCCGCCATGGCGCCGCCGCCCACCGTGGGGTCGGGGGGCGGGTAGGAGGAGCGGCCGGTGAGGTACGGCAGCTCCAGCTCGTGCGCATACACCGGCACGTCCCACGTTTCGGCCAGCTCCCGCACCGCGCCCACGTGGTCGAAGTGCCCGTGGGTCAGGACGATCGCCGCGGGCCTCGCCCCCCGCCCGAAGCGCTCGGCCGCGGCCTCCGCGATGCGGTGCGCCGAGCCGGGGATCCCGGTGTCGACCAGGACCCAGCCCCGGTCCCCGGCCCCGGGCACGCCGAAGAACAGCACGTTGACGATGGCCGTCGTGATATAGGCCAGGTCGTGCGTGACGGGCTGCGGCGAGCCGGCCGTGAGCCCCCACGAGGCCTGTGCCGGCGCGTCGAGCAGGTGGGTGGACATCCTTCGCCTCCTTGGGATCGGGAGTGGAGCACGGCGCGAAGCCGCTTCGCGGCCGTCTCGGGGAGGCGGGGAGGATGCAAGGGGCAAGCCGTTGCCCGGGCGGCGGATGTGAACTCGGGCCGGGCCGGGCAGTCCGTCTCCGAGAACCCGGTGCTGCGGACCGGGCGCAGCGCGGGCGACGTCCTGGGCGACCGCCTGCTGGAGGGCGACCTGGACGAGGACGCCCGCTCCACCTGAAACGGAAGCGAGGGGAGCGCCGGACCGTCCGGCGCTCCCC
>DASYWD010000041.1 GCA_035936415.1 Longimicrobiaceae bacterium | reverse complement strand
GCGCAGGGCCGCCCGGGCGACGTCCTCGGCGTTCAACCCCGCAGAGTGTGCGGCCAGGCGCCGCACCGCGCGCAGGTAGCGCTCACGCGTGGGCTCGTCCATCCCGGCGTACGCGCCGCTCGGGTCCTGCCGGAGCAGCGTGTCCACGGCACCGGAGAGAGCGGAAAGAGCTTTCGACATCGGAGTGTATCCTAGGAGGGATTCGAGAGGGCGGCCGGGCCGACCCACTGCGACGAGTCAGGCGGAGGGTGTCGTCAATGCCCCATCCCGGACCGCGGGAGCCTCGATGGGGCGCTCCAGGTGCCACATCCAGAGAGGTGCGGCCGCCCAGACCAGCGCGAAAAGCGCGGCCAGGGGGAGCCGGTCGGGGGCGGCGGCGGCAACGACCGGGAGGACCCCGGTCCCTAGGGCCACCGAAGGCCACATGATCCGCAGGTACTGCCTTCCGGTGTGCGGCTCTTCCCCGCCCTGCCGCTGTGCTGTCCACTCGGTGCGCCGTGTCCGTGAAACCAGGGCGCGCCATGCTCCCTGGGCAGCGGCCGCCCCCGAGACGGCCGCCCAGTGGGCCAGGGCCATGACCGCAAACCCGTTCCGGAGCATCCGGTGCAGGTACCCGCTCCACACCCGGCGGGCGACGCCGCGCCCGCCGGACAGCGTGGCGGCGAGACAGATCCAGGTGTCCAGCGCCTGCAGCAGGAGGTTGTGCGAGAGGCCCACCACCGTCCACGCCAGCGCCGGGCCGGGGAGCACCGTCCAGCCCAGCAGCAGCACCACCAACATCGCCGGGCGCACGGAGGCCGAGAGCCCGAGCCGGAGCAGCCGCAGCCGCAGCGCCCACGGGACGGGATTGCGCCGTGCGCGCCCCTTCCGGTCGCGAACGTACGGGAAGAGCCAGGGGGCGAGCTGGCAGTCTCCGCGCGTCCACCGCGCGTCCACTCGCTTCTGCACCCCGTAATGGTCGATGGGGCCCACCGTCATACGGACGTCCCCCACATTGGCGGCCCGTGCGTAGAAACTTTCCAGGACGTCGTGGCTCGGTACCGCGGCCGGAGTGAGCACGTCCCGAAGCACGGCCCGCCAGGCGTCCACGTCCACCAGCCCCTTGCCGTGGAACTGCCCCGCCCCGAACACGTCGGTGTAGAAGTGCGGCCTGTGCCCCGCCGGTGCCGCAGGGCGGTCCGGGGAGGGCCTGCCGTGCAGCAGGTCGGTGTAGCGGGTGCGCACCGCGGGTGGGGCGCTCCGCTCCGCTGGCTGCAGCAGACCGTATCCCCCGGTCACGCGCCCGCTCCGCCGGTCCACCCAGGGCTCGTTGAGCGGGTGCGCCGCCGTGCGCACCAGGGCGGCCGCGTGCCCGGGGTCCAGCTGGTCCGTGTCGTCCAGGGTGATCACGTAGCGGAAGGCAACCCCTGCGCCCGCCCGCGGCAGGTTCCCGAAGACCCAGCGGAAGCCGGTCTCGGCACCCGGCTCGCGGAGGAGCCGAAACAGCTCCTCCAGCTTCCCACTCTTGCGCAGCCAGCCGGTCCAGTTCCCCTCGTCCGGATTCCAGGCGCGCTCACGGTGCAGAACGAAGAAGCGGTCACCCGTGGCGCTCTGGTGGCGAGCGTTGAGGCTGCGGACCGCCCCCCGGGCCGCCTCAAGGATCGCCCGGTCCCCGGGAAGGGACCGCGCGGCGGCGTCGGTGAAGTCCGACAGCAGCGCGAAGCGCAGGTTGGGCCCCGGGTTCTCCGCCGCCAGCCGCTGGAGCCGGACCACCTGGCGACGGGCATCCTCAGGGGAGCGCAGCAGCGTGGGAATCACTACGAGCGTACGGTACTCGTCCGGGATCCCGTCCGCGAACGCCATCTTCGGCAGCACGCGCCGTGGAAAACGAGGGTGGAGGAGCCCGCGTGCCGCGGAGACAGCCGCCTCCATGGCAAGGGGAAGGACAGCCACACCCGCCAGGAGCAACATCCCCGCGCCCGCCCCCTGGTGGGCCGCGTACGCGAGGAGAGATACCACGAAGGCGGCCGTAAAGAGGGCGCAGAGGCCCAGGTAAAACGGGAGGGGGTGTCGCTGCAGGATGAGCTGCGCCCGCAGGCGGAGGGGAGGACGGTACCCCACCTCCCGCTCCAGCGCCGCAACGCCCGCACCGACCAGGTGATCGCCCACGTGCGCCGCCGCGGGACGGGCCTCCGGGTCGGCGGCCGCCGACCGGGCCCGGCGCAGGGCCGCCCGGGCGACGTCCTCGGCGTCCAGCCCCGCGGAATGTGCGGCCAGGCGCCGCACCGCGCACAGGTAGCGCTCGCGCGTGGACTCGTCCATGCCGGCGTACGCGCCACATGGGTCCTGCCGGAGCAGCGTGTCCACGGCACCGGAGAAGCTTCGCGGCATGCTCATGCGTATTTGAAGGTACGGAGGGCAGCCCTTCGCCTGCCCCGCCCGTGATTCAGTACAGGACGCGCGACTCCGCCGCGCGGCGCGCGTCACGCGACTTGCGGAGGTCCCGGACCACGTTGATCCGCTTCAGCCAGCGGTCGGTCCCGTCGTATCGGGCGCTGAACGGCTTGCGACCGTGCACTGCCTGGAAGTTGTCGATGAAGCAGACGCCTCCCGCCTCCAGCACCTGGTCTTCCAGGGCGCCGTCGATCTGCCGCGTCAGCTCCTCGAGCGCCGTCCGGGCCGCGGGATCCTCCACTCGATCCATGAAGTACGGATCCAGACGCACGTACGGGGCGTGCGGATCGCCGAACAGCACCGAGATCCTCTTCCAGGCGATGGGGTCTCCCAATGGGCGTCTCTGGTCGGAGGGACGCGGCGGCCGGGTCCGGACGGACGGCGGCACGCTGGACCCGCAGGTGTGGGGGGGCGGTGCGACGTGCCCCTGACCGGACCGGGCACGGCTTCGCCCTGTCGGTCACAGCGGAGGCCGTGACCTGTGGGCGTTTTTGAGAGTGTGCCCGCTCGCAAGGCAAGGCACATACCAGCCCCGGGACCAGCCAGCAGGCCTGGCTTTCCCGGAAGAACCAGGCTCCCGGCTGTGCAGTATCGTGCGATCAGGGCGGGTTCGCTGTACGCGGAATGCACACGCCCAGCTGTGAGCACCGTCCTGCACGGCCGGGAGCCTGTCGGCCGGCGCCGCGTGCTCGCGCGGTTTGTTGTGCTGGCGCCAAACATGCGTGCGCTTACGATTGGTGATCGGACCTGCAATCCGGGCAAACAATCGAATCGGGCCTGCCACCCCAGGCCGTCCCGTGGCGCCCCGCAAACCTATCTCGGGACATGGCAGGTAGAGAGCAGAGCGACTCGACGGCGCTCCGTGCATGTTCCCACGCCCGCCGCGAAGGAGCCTCATGGAACTCGGCCTGATGTTCTTCTCGACTCAAACGAGATCTGCCGACCGGAAGTATCAGCTCCTGCTCGACGCTGCCCGCTTCGCGGACAGAGAGGGATTCTCCAGCGTCTGGACGCCGGAGCGCCACTTCGATGCCTTCGGCGGCATCTTCCCGAACCCGGCCGTGACGAGCGCAGCGCTGGCCATGATCACGCGCCGGCTCCAGCTGCGCGCCGGAAGCCTGATCTCGCCCCTGCATCACGTCGTCCGGATCGTGGAGGAGTGGTCGGTGGTGGACAACCTCTCCGGCGGACGGGTCGCCCTCTCGTTCGGCTCCGGCTGGAACGTCAACGACTTCATCTTCTTTCCGGACCGGTACGAAACCCGGCAACTGCACATGTATGAGCAGATCGAGCAGGTGCAGCGGCTGTGGCGGGGCGAGCCGGTCGTGCAGCGGAACAGCTATGGAAAGGAGGTCGAGCTCAGCATCCACCCGAAACCTCTCCAGCCCGTCCTCCCGACCTGGGTGACCTCTTCCGGAAACGTGGAGACCTTCAGGAGCGCCGGCCGGATCGGGGCCAACCTGCTGACGCACCTGATCGGGCAGGATGTCGATGCACTGGAGGAGAAGATCCGGGCGTACCGCGAAGCGCGGGCGGAGAGCGGCTTCCCCGCCGACGAGGGAGTGGTGTCCCTGATGCTTCATACGTTCGTCGGCACGGACGTCGAGGAGGTCCGGGAGACCGTCCGTCAACCCTTCCGCGAGTACCTGCGCTCGGCCGTCCTCCTGGAGACCGCGGCTGCCAGGGGAGGCGGAACGGTGAGCGGGGGAAGGCGGATCGGTGCCCAGGAGCTTCCGCCCGAGATCATGGACGAGCTGCTGGACATGACTTTCGACCGCTACTTCCACACGGCTGCGCTCATGGGAACCCCCGACTCGTGCCTGCCGCTGCTGGACCGGCTCGACCGGGCCGGCGTCGACGAGATCGCCTGTCTCATCGACTTCGGGGTGGCGGAGGAAGAGGTGCTGCGGGGATTGGAGCACCTTGGCGCACTTCGCCGGATGCTCTCTGTCGACCAGGGGATCGTGGCCCACCCGAGCTGAACGTCGGCGGAGTGCAGTAGGCGGTCCCGGCGAGCATGGACGGAGCCTCCTGTCCGCGTCTTCCCTGCAGGGTATTCTCCAGCCCGGGGCACGGAAACAAGATCGCGCGCCGTTTCCGCGACGCCATCCAGTCCCTGCTGGATGTGAGCATCCTCCTGGCGGGCGAGGTCCGATCTCCCCGCCGCGGCGTATACGAGGTGGCGATCGAGCCGGGCGCGCTCCCGCGGCACACCGCGGTCTCGCGGGGGATCGGCTCGCTGGACCCGATCCGTACGCGCGTCCTGCTCTGGCACCTGGGCCGGCTGGGGATGACGGTGACGGAGGCGGGGGCGCTGGTGGCGAAGCACGGGATGGACGTGGAGCGGGTGCTCCATCGCGTCCACTACGAGCGCACCGTGAAGGGAGGCCTGGACGCGCAGGGCCGGGAGATCACCCACTGGCCGCACTGGGTGGCCAAGGCGCTCAGGAAGCAGTGGACGTTCGACGAGCCGGAGTACGCCGCGTGGCTGGCGCGGCAGACGTCCCGCTTCGCGCTGCCCACAGAGCGGCGACCCGCGCGCCTCGCCGCGAGCCCCGCTCCCGCAGCCCCCACGGAGGACGCCCCGGCCCAGGTCCCGCTCGAGCTCGCCACGGACAACGTCTGGGGACGGGCGATTCGCGGCCTGCAGCCGAGAATATCGTGCCCGCTCCGGCCGCGCGACGAGACCGGGCGGATGCGCCGCGCCCTGGAAGCGGAGCCGCTCCCCTAGCGCTGGTGCGCGCCGCCCGTCCGGCTAGATTACCGGGCGGAGGCAGCGGCGCGGCACGCCCGGCGACGGGGCGGCGCGCCACACGGGTTCCGGACCGACGGGAGGAGGCGAAGTGAAGCTCGGACCAGGCTGGCTGATCGCGGCGGCGGTGCTGCTGTTCGTGGGGTTCCTAATGTACGCGAGCATGCCGCGCGTGCGGAACCGGTGCGAGGTGTGCCTGGAGTTCAATGGCGAGCTGGTGTGCCGCAAAGGAGCCGGCGCCACCGAGGAGGAGGCGCGCAGGGCGGCCCAGGAGAGCGCGTGCGGCGGGAACGCGCGCGGCATGTCCGAGTCCATCCGGTGCCGCAACGCGACCCCCGTCCGGGCGCAGTGCACCGCGACCTGAGATTCAGGCAGTTCACCCCCTCTCCCGAACGTGGGAGAGGGTGGCTCTCAGGCCGCCGGGTGAGGGCCTGCAAACGGCGCCCCCATCGGGAGATCCCGGTGGGGCGCCGTTTCGCACTTCGCACTCCTTACCGGATCCGCACCGGGATGCCGCTCACCATCAACACTACCTCGTCGGCGGCGGCGGCGAGCAGCGCGTTGGCGCGGCCCAGGGCGTCGCGGTACCAGCGGCCCAGGGTGGTCGGCGGGTGCACGCCCATCCCCACCTCGTTGGTCACCACCAGCGTGGTCCCCTCGCGTGCCAGGGCGGCTTCGCGCAGCGCCTCGGCTTCCGCGAGCACGGCGGCGAGGGCGGCCTCCTCCCCGGCGGCCTCGGCGGCCAGCAGCGCGTTGGAGGCGAGCACGGTGAGGCAGTCCACCAGCACCACGGGCGTCGAGGCCGCGCGGACGGCCTCCGC
>DASYWD010000040.1 GCA_035936415.1 Longimicrobiaceae bacterium | reverse complement strand
CCATCGAGCAGCGGCGCGAGCTGCGCCTGCTCCAGGGGCGCGCCTGGTTCGACGCCGGACGCTACGACGACGCCGAGGCCGCGCTCCGGCGGCTCCTGGACTCGCCCCCCGCCGTGGCCGCGCCCGCCATGTACCTCCTGGGGCGTGCCCAGTACCGGCAGGGGAACCGCCGCCAGGCGCAGGCCACCCTTCTCCGCCTGGCCGAGCGCTTCCCCAGCTCCCGCCAGGCCGCCGACGCGCTCTTCCTGGTTGCGGACCTGAGCCACGACGCCGGGGAGACGGCGCGGGCCCGGACGCTCTACCGGCGGCTGGCGCGGGAGCACCCGGGGACCGGGCGCGCCGGGCTGGCGCTGATGCGGCTGGGGGGGATGGAGTTCCTGGAGCGCGACTACGCCGCGGCGCAGGCCGCCTGGGACGAGGCGCGGCGGACCTTCCCCTCCGGGAGCTACGGCACCCAGGGCGCCTACTGGTCCGGGCGGGCGCTGGAGGCGCGCGGCGACTCGGCCGGCGCGGCGCAGCGCTACCGGGAGGCGCGGCAGCGCGACCCGCTCTCCTACTACGCCCTCCAGGCGGCGGAGCGGCTGGGGGAGCCCTTCTGGCCCATCCCCCTCGCGGAGGCCCCCGCGGACGAGCCGGAGGCCCGCACCCGGGTGGAGGAGTGGCTGCACACGCTCGACCTTCTCCGCGCCGCCGGGCTCCACCGCGAGGCCGAGGCCGAGGCGGACCGGCTCGTGGCCCGCGCGGGAGACGACGCCGCCCTGCTCTACCCGCTCGCGGAGGGGCTGATCGAGCGCGGGTACACCGTGCACGGCATCAACCTGGGCTACCGCCTGCACCGGGAGGCGGGGCGCTGGAACCCGCGCCTGCTGCGCATCGTCTACCCCTTCCCGTACCGGGAGATGATCGCGGCGGAGGCCCGGGAGCGGAAGCTGGACCCCTTCCTGGTGGCCGCGCTGATCCGGCAGGAGTCCACCTTCAAGGCGCGGATCGCCTCGCCGGTCGGGGCGCGCGGGCTCATGCAGATCATGCCGGAGACGGGTCGGAAGATCGCCCAGGCGGCGGACATCCGGCAGTGGGACCCGGAGATCCTCTACAACCCGGAGATCAACGTCCACATGGGCGTCCGCTACCTGGCCGACCAGATGCGCGAGTACCGGGGGAGCCTGCCCTCCGTCTTCTCGGCATACAACGCCGGACCGACGCGGGTGGAGCGATGGAAGCGCTTCCCCGAGTACCGGGACGAGGAGCTGTTCACCGAGCGGATCCCGTACGAGGAGACGCGGGACTACGTGAAGATCCTCACCCGCAACATCGCGATCTACCGGGCGCTGTACGGAGCGTAGCCGCTACGCCCGCCGCCAGGCCAGCGCCGTCTGCTGCACCATTCTGTAGCGGCACCGCTCCCGGCGCACCATTCCTGGCAGCGGGCGCGCCGCGCTGCAAGGAAGGCAAAGACCTGGCCCGCCTCCACTTACCGCGCCCGCAATACTTGGCTTGTTCCATGCTGTAGGGTCTGCATACGGCGCTTCCACGCGCCGTGGTCCGGCCTGCCCGCCTCCCGGCCGCGCGGTCTTTCCGATCCCCCCTACTCCACCGGAGGTCGTACATGCGCCCGTTCCGTCCCGCCCTGCTCGCCGTCTCCGTCGCGGCACTCGCCGCCTGCTCGGACCAGGGGCCCGTCGCCACGGCGCCCGTTTCCGCCGGGCCCGCGCCGCTCCTCGCCGCCTCCGGCCGGGCGATCGAGGGCTCGTACGTGGTCGTGCTGAAGCCGGGCGCCGATCCGCGCTCGGTGGCCGCGGCCGCGGGGGTGAGCCCCCGCTTCGTCTACGCCGCCGCGCTGAGCGGCTTCGCCGCCGAGCTTAACCAGGGGCAGCTCGCCGCGCTGCGCCACAATCCCGCCGTGGAGTACGTGGAGCCCGACCAGGTGATGACCGCCGCCACCACGCAGAGCGGCGCCACCTGGGGGATCGACCGGATCGACCAGCGCAACCTGCCGCTCTCCGGCACCTACACCTACACCGCCACTGCGTCCAGCGTCCGCGCCTACGTCCTGGACACCGGGCTCCAGCCGGGCCACCCGGAGTTCGAGGGGCGCGCCCAGAGCGTGTACAACGCCATCTCCGGCGAGACCGCCGACGACTGCAACGGGCACGGCACGCACGTGGCCGGCACCGTGGGCTCGAAGACGTACGGCGTGGCCAAGAAGGCGCAGCTGCGCGGGGTGAAGGTGCTGAACTGCAGCGGATCCGGCTCCACCTCCGGGATCATCGCGGGGGTGGACTGGGTGCGCGCCAACGCCCAGAAGCCGGCGGTGGCGAACCTGTCGCTGGGGGGCGCCTACTCCGCCTCGCTGAACACCGCGGTCGACAACCTGGCGAGCTCCGGCGTCTTCGTCGCCGTCGCGGCCGGGAACAGCAACGCCGACGCCTGCAACTACTCGCCCGCCAGCGCGGCGTCCGCGTACACCACCGCCGCGAGCAACAGCGACGACACCCGGCGCTCCACCTCCAACTACGGGAGCTGCGTGGACGGCTTCGCCCCCGGAGGGTCGATCACCTCCACCTGGCTGAACGGCGGCACCAGCACCATCAGCGGCACCTCCATGGCCTCGCCGCACGTGGCGGGGGTGGCGGCGCTGTACAAGGCCACCTACGGCGACGCAGCGTCCTCCACCATCGACACCTGGATCAAGAACAACTCCACCACCGGCGTGGTGAAGAACGTGCCGAGCGGGACTCCGAACCGGCTGCTGTACAAGGCCGGCCTCTGAGCACGGGGCCGGACGCGGGACGGGGCCGCGGCGTGTGCCGCGGCCCCGTCGTCGTCGTGCCCCCGCGCCGGTGCTACTCGGAGCGCGCGGGAGGCACCGCGGCGTCCAGCTGCTTGCGGAGCGCGTGGACCGCGCTGCGCAGGTGGTTGCGCGGGGGAAGGAGGTGGTCGCGCACCACCAGGCGGTCGCGGATGGGCAGGCGCGTGGCCTTGCCGACCGCCAGGTCGAGCTGCTCCATGGCCTGGCTCACCATCTCCAGGACCTCGTCCATACGTTCTTCCGCGGTATCGCTCATTCTACTGCCTCTCCCGGTGGATCGACGCGCGTGACTGCCGGAATGTTGCGCCCGCTCACGCGCCCCGCCAGCCGCAGCACCGGCAGTAGCCGCCACCTTCGGGCCAACCTCCGCACCATGTCGCCTGCCGTACGATCCGCACCGGGACGCCGGTGTGCAGAACCCGCCCCTACCCCGCGCCCGTGCCCACCGCGTCCAGCAGCTTCTGGTGGATCCCCCCGAAGCCGCCGTTGCTCATGACCAGCACCACGTCCCCATCGCGCAGC
The DNA here is from genome assembly GCA_035936415.1 of Longimicrobiaceae bacterium. Lineage (NCBI taxonomy): Bacteria > Pseudomonadati > Gemmatimonadota > Longimicrobiia > Longimicrobiales > Longimicrobiaceae > Longimicrobiaceae bacterium. The sequence continues at coordinate 12,039 of DASYWD010000040.1, read as the reverse complement.
TCCGGCGCCAGCCGCCGCACGATGTCGTCCGCGGCGGGGATGTGGTCCGCCTCCTTCCCCTCCGCGCGCCACCCCTCCACCATCCGGTGCGGGTCCAGCGCGGTCTCCGCGGTGTAGCGCTCCGGGTGGAAGAGCCCCGCCAGGACGATGGTGTCCGCGTCCGCGAAGGCGCGCTGGTACGCATCCTGGAATTCCCGCCGCTGCGCGGTGTAGCTGCGCGGCTCGAACACGGCCACGATCCGGCGCCCTCCGTACCGCTGCCGCACCGCGGCGATGGTCTCGCGCACCGCCGTGGGGTGGTGGGCGAAGTCGTCGATCACGGTGACGCCGTTCACCTCCCCCCGCACCTCCATCCGCCGACGCACGCTGCGGAAGGTGCGCAGCCCCGTGCGCACTCCGTCGCGGTCCGCCCCCACCGACTCCGCCGCCGCGATCGTCGCCAGGCAGTTGCGCACGCTGAAGGCGCCGGCCAGCGGGGTCTCCACCGTCCCCCAGGGCTCGCCGTCGTGCACCACGTCGAACCGGGTGCCCTGCTCGCCGAACTCCACGTGCAGCGCCGTCCAGCGCGGGTGGCCGCCCCCGGCCGCCGTGGGGTCGCCGTACCCGAACGACTGGATGGGGGCGAAGGAGCGCCCCGCCAGCTCCCGGACGATGGGCGAGTCCCACCCGGCCACCAGCGTCCCGCTGGAGGGGATCAGGTTGATGAAGCGGGCGAAGGCGAAGCGGTACGCCTCCTCGTCGCGGTAGATGTCCGCGTGGTCGAACTCCACGTTGTTGACGATGGCGGTGTCCGGCAGGTAGTGCCACATCTTGGGGCCCTTGTCGAAGTACGCCGTGTCGTACTCGTCCGCCTCGATCACGAAGTGCTCCGAGTCCGTGAGGCGGAAGGAGGTCCCGAAGTTCTCCGCCACCCCGCCGATCAGGAACGAGGGGTTGAGCCCCGCGCACTCCAGGGCCCAGGCCAGCAGCGACGTGGTGCTCGTCTTCCCGTGCGTCCCCGCCACCGCCAGCGAGGTGCGGCCCCGGATGAACTCCTCCTTCACCGTCACCGCCGCGGAGGTGTAGGGGATCTTCTCGTCCAGCACCGCCTCCAGCTCCGGGTTGCCGCGGGAGATGGCGTTCCCCACCACCACCAGGTCCGGCCGGGGGCGCAGGTTGTCCGGCGAGTACCCCTCGCGGTAGGGGATCCCCAGCTCCTGCAGCTGGGTGGACATGGGCGGGTACACGTTCTCGTCGGAGCCGGTGACGGTGTGGCCCGCGGCCTTGAGGAGCCCCGCGAGCGACCCCATGGCGGTTCCCCCGATGCCGATCAGGTGGTAGTGGCGCGGCTCCATCTGCAGCTCCAGCGTTGCGGTGTGTGGGCGAAGCGGTCCGCTGAGCCTCCGCGAACCGTGTGCCGCCGATGGCGGCGGCACTATATTGGCAGTGCCCTACGCGGCCAGCAACCGCGCCGATCTCTCTCCGGAAGGAGCGCATGACCAGGAACACCATTCTCGCGGTGGCCGTCACCGCCGCATCCGCCATCGCCCTGTCCGGGTGCCTGGACACGACCGATCCGCTCGGCCCGGTCCAGCAGTGCACGCTCAACCCCGCCGCGGAGCCGAGCGTCGCCGGGGACACTCTCACGCTGGAGCCCGGGCTCCGCTACATCCAGCGCACGGCGGGCCAGGGCCCGACCGCGAAGACCGGCAGCACCCTTGACGTCTGCTACGTGGGCCGCTTCACGAACGGAGAGGCATTCGACGCCAACATCCTGCCGTCCGGCGGGCTGCCGCCGGTGACGATCGGCAGGGGAGACTACCTCCCGGGGTTCGAGCGCGGATTCGTGGACATGGGCGTGGGAGGAGTCCGCAGGCTGATCATCTCCCCGGCGCTGGCGTACGGCGACAGGGAGGTCCGGGGCGGCAACGTGGTGATCCCCCCGAACTCCACCCTGGTGTTCGACGTGCAGGTCCTGCGGATCCGTTGAGCCCGCACCGGGAACGCCGCGCATGAGCGACGACGGGCTCCTCTCCGTCACGGACGACCTGTGGGTGCCTCGCGCGGAGCTGGACTTCCGCGCGTCGCGCTCCGGGGGACCGGGCGGGCAGCACGTGAACACCTCGTCCACGCGGGTGGAGCTCGCGTGGGACGTGGCGGGCTCGCCCTCGCTCACGGAGGCGCAGAGGGCGCGGATCCTGGACAAGCTGGCGAACCGCATCAGCGGCGAGGGGGTGCTGCAGCTGGCCGCCAGCGAGCACCGCAGCCAGCACCAGAACCGCGAGGCGGCGGTGGAGCGATTCGTGGAGCTGCTGCGCGGGGCGCTCCACGTCCCCAAGCCCCGGAAGAAGACGCGCCCCACCCGCGCCTCGCGCGAGCGGCGGCTCCAGGCCAAGAAGCAGCGCTCGGAGACCAAGCGCATGCGCGGCCCGGTGCGCCGCGACGAGTGAGCCGGCCGCCCCGCAGCTCCCAAATCGGCATCGCTCTTGCACTTGGGCGGCGCGGCGGCCGCGAGGGCGGCCGCCGACGCTGATTACTCGAAAATTGCCGAGGAAGCCATGGGAATCATCTGGATGATCATCATCGGCCTGATCGCCGGCGCGATCGCCAAGCTCATCATGCCGGGGCGGGATCCGGGTGGCATCATCGTGACGATCCTGCTGGGTATCGCCGGCTCGTTCGTGGGCGGGTTCCTGGCGAACATGCTGGGGATGGGCGATGGGGACGGCACGGCGGGTCTGATCGGCTCGATCATCGGCGCGATCATCCTGCTGGCCCTGTACCGGATGATCGCCAGCCGGCGCCGCACGCTCTGACGCCGGTTCCGGGCAGGACTCGCGAGCGGGGCCGTCCTCCGGGGCGGCCCCGCTTCGCGTTCCCGGGAGACGGCAGGCTGCTTGTACGCGACCGCGGCGCCGGGAGTCAGCGGCGGGGGTCGGCGCGTACGAGCAGCACCCCGGAAAGGGTCACCACCACTCCCAGAAGCGCCAGCGGACCGGGGCGCTCTCCCAGCCAGAGCGCGCCGGTGGCGAGCGCCACCAGCGGGGTGAGGTTGGAGAAGATGGAGGTGCGGGTGTTGCCGATCTTCTCCACCCCCCGGTACCAGATCAGGTACGCCAGGCCGATGGAGAGGAGCGCGGAGAAGAGGAGCCCGCCCCACGCCTCCGCCCCCACGACGTCCCAGTCCTGCCCCGCGAGCCCGGGCACGCCGAAGGCCACCAGCCCGATCGTTCCCACCCAGAGCGTCCAGGCCGTGGTCCGCACCGAGCCGTACTTCTGCACGACGGGGCGGGCGCCCACGGTGTAGAGCGCCCAGGCGGCCGAGGCGCCGAGCAGGATCAGGTCTCCGGTGAGGACGCGCGTGTCGGCGTGGAAGGTGATGGCGCTCCCCGTCACCAGCCCCACTCCCACTACCGCGAGGAGCGCGCCGCCCCAGGTGCGCCGCCCCGGCGTCTCGTGCCCCGTCACCGACGAGAGGAAGGCGGTGAACACCGGGGTGAGCGCCAGCATCAGGCTGGCGTGGCCGGCGAGCGTGCGGTCCAGACCCAGGATGAACGCCATCTGGTAGACCACGTTCCCCAGCAGCCCCAGCGCCACGATGCGGGGGACGTCCTTCCGTTCCGGGCCCGCGAGCGGCCCCTGCGCCCGCAGCACCACGAACACGAACGCCGAGGCGATGGGGTAGCGCAGCGCGTTGAAGGCCAGCGGATCGAAGGCCTCCAGCGCGCGCTTCACCACCGCGAAGTTCACCCCCCACACGAACACCATCAGCGCCAGCGCCGTCTCCGTCCACCCCCAGGGCGGAACGGGGCCCGTGGCCTCGGCTCCCAGCGTGCCGTCCACCCCCTCGCCGTCCGCGGCTCCCTCCACTGCCATGCGTGCCATCCGTCTCCCGTGCTACTCTCCCGAAAAACAGGGGAGGAGGATGGCTCCCCCTCCCCCGAACCGCTGGCCGCGCGCGGGGCCCTACCCCTCGCCCCGCCCGACCGGCGACTCGTCGTAGTGCTCCAGAAGATCGGCGGGATCGTCGTAGATGGCAACGGCGCCGCTCAGTTCCTCGTCGCCCCAGCCGCCGGAGCGCACCGCCACGATGCGGACGCCCCCCCGGGTGGCGGCCTCCACGTCGTACGGCGTGTCACCCAGCATCACTACCTGCTCCGCCGGGAAGCCCGCGTCCTCCAGGGCGGCGTGGACGATGTCCGGGTCCGGCTTGGACTCCTCCACCTCGTCCGCGGAGGTGGCGTCCTGGATCAGGTCCCGGACCCCGGCGCGCTCCAGGAGCCCCTTCACGTCGTCCTTCCCGGCGGAGGTGGCGACCACCAGCTTGACCCCGTCGTCGCGCAGGCGGTGCAGGAGCGCGCGGGCGCCGCGGGTGGGCTGCAGCCCGGGGAGGTAGCGCTCGCGGAAGATCTCCCCCTTTCGCCCGTCCAGCTTCGCCCCCTGCTCGCTCTCCTTCTCGAAGCCCCACACCTCGGGGATCAGCTTGTCGCCCCCCATCCCGATCCGCCGCCACACCTCGCGGAAGGGCGGCACCTCCATCCCCAGCTCCTCCGCCGCGTCCAGGAACGCCTGCGCGTGGGCGTCGTTGCTGTCGACGAGGGTGCCGTCGATGTCCAGGATCACCGCGCGGATCCGCGCCATCAGTGCACCCCTCCTTCCACGTGCCGCAGCGGGGTGGGCGCCGGGCCGTTCAGCACCTCGCCCGTGGGTGCGAAGCGCGAGCCGTGGCACGGGCAGTCCCAGCTCCGCTCCTCGGTGTTCCAGCTCACCACGCAGCCCAGGTGCGTGCACGTGGCCGAGCGCTCGTGGAGGGTGCCGGCCTCGTCCCGGTACGCCGCCACCTTCTGGCCGCCGCGCTGCAGCACGGCGCCGGTGCCGGGGGCGATCTGCTCCGCGGAGCCCACCTCGCCCCCGCGCACCCAGTCGGTGTACTGCACCGCCACGTCCAGGTTCTCCTTGAGGAACTCCCGGACCGAGTCCACCGAGAGCGTCACCCGCGCGGGGTCGTACAGCGACGCCCACGGGTTGTCGCGGCCCAGCACGAGGTCGCGGATCAGCATCCCCGCGATCACGCCGTGCGTCATCCCGTGCCCGGAGTCGCCGGTGACGACGTAGACGTTCTCCATTCCGGTCCCCGGGTCGCGGCCGATGAAAGCCATGTAGTCGGCGGGCTCCATCACCTGGCCGGACCAGCGCCAGCGCACCTCCTGCACGGGGAAGCGCTCCCGCGCCCACGCCTCCAGCCGGGCGTAGCGGGCCTGCGCGTCGTCGGCGTGCCCGGTCTTGTGGTCCTCCCCACCCACGATCAGCACCTCCTCGCCCCCCGGGGTGCGCTGCAGGCGGACGTAGTGGTACATCTCCCGGGTGTCCCAGTAGAGCGCGTCCTTCACCGAGCCGGGCGGCACCGTCGCGCCCACGACGAAGGTGCGGTAGGGCGCCTGCTTGGTGTGGATCGAGACCCGGTCGCTGATGGGCGAGTTGGTGGCGACCACCACCGCGCCGGCGCGCACGGTGAGCCCGTCGTCGGTGCGGACGCTCGGCTCCGCGCCGCCCTCCACCTCGCTCACGTGGGTCCCGGTGAAGACGCGCCCCCCCGCGGCCTGGACCGCGCGCACCAGCCCGGCCACGAACTCGAGCGGGTGGAAGCGCGCCTGGCGGGGGAAGCGGAGGCAGGGCCCCGTGTCGAAGGGGGCGCCCGGGGCGCGGGGGAGCCGCTCCACGTCGGTGAACCCGGCCCGGTGGGCGGCGGCGAGCTCGCGGTCCAGCAGCTCGGGTCCGTGCTCGGGCCCCAGGAAGAGGTAGCCGTCCAGCGGGACGTAGTCGCAGTCGATCCCCTCGGTCCGCGCGATCTCCCCCACCCGCTCGATGGCGGCCTGGTGGCTCTCGTACGCCAGCCGGGCGCCGTCGCGGCCGTGCACCTCCTCCAGCACCTGGTAGCGGTCGTCCAGCGCGCTGGAAAGGTGGGCGGTGGTCTGCCCCGTCTCCCCGCCGCCGACCGCGTTGTCGTCCAGCACCACCACGCGCCGCCCCTCCTTCGCGAGGTGGTAGGCCACGGACATCCCGGCGATCCCCGCCCCCACCACGCAGACATCGGCCCGCACGTCCTCGCGCAGCGGGGCGAGCTCCGGCTGCGGTCCCCCCGTCCCCTCCCACACGGACACCGACCGCTCGGACGACCTGGTCATCGCTGGCTGCCTCCCGTTCCTGGTTCTACACGCACCGGGCGCCGGTGCATCGGCGGGGGGGGCGGCACTGCAATGTTGGTTCCCGGGGAAGGGCTACATACCGGGTGGAGGGCCCCCTCTCCCCCCGGCCCCCTCTCCCCCGCAAGCGGGAGAAAGGGGGAGAACGGCAACTGCCGTTCGGCACCCACGCGGAGGTGGCGACCGGGAGGAGGTGGGGTGCTCCCGGAGGAATTCAAGCTGTCTGAGCGAAGCGAGTGCTCGCAAGCGAGTCCCTTCGGGTTCTTGAATTCCGGAGGGAGTACCCCGCCGACGACCCTGCGCGCCTTGGCCCCGGATCCGCCGTTCTCGTAGTGAGCGCCGACGAAAAAAAGCCCTTCCCCGGATCCGGGGAAGGGCTGCAGGCCTGGGGGCGCCGGTCCGCTACCGCGTCGGCGTCCCGGTCCGTGCGTCCGTGGGAACCGGCCCGGCGCCGGCCCTGCCGGGGCGCGCCATCCCCTCCCAGCCGCAGCGGGGGCACCAGCGGCGCTGCAGCTGGCCGAAGCAGAGCCACGAGCAGGCGCGCCCCACCGGCCCCATGCGGAGGAGGAGGGTGTCGCCGTCGCACTCGCTGCAGGTGGAGTCCGCCGGGAGGAGGAGGTAGATCATGACCACCGCCAGCACCAGCTTGGCCCCGAACGCGACGAAGAGGAAAAGCAGGTAGTACAGCATGGTACAGCGCCTCGCCGGGGGAATCGCTCCGGTGGATGGTCGGCCGATGCAGGGGCCGGGCCAGGCGTCAGCCGGGGCGTTCCGCCGCGGCCCGGCAGTCCAGCGCCACGCCCAGGGCGCGGGCGGCGTCGATCAGTCCCACGTGGGTGAACGCCTGGGGGAAGTTGCCCAGGAACGCGCCCGTGGCCGGGTCGATCTCCTCCGGGAAGAGCCCCACGTCGTTGGCGCGCGACGCCATCCCCGCGAACACGTCGCGCGCCTCGTCCACCCGGCCGCAGCGCGCCAGCGCGTGCGCCAGCCAGAAGGTGCAGATCCCGAAGGCCCCCTCCCCCCCGCCCACCCCGTCCGGAGTCTCCTCGGCGAGGTAGCGGAAGACGAGCCCGTCCTCCGTAAGTGTACGCAGCACCGCGTCCACTGTTCCTCGCACCCGCGGGTCCTCCGGGGGGAGGAAGCCCACGATGGGAAGGAGGAGCGCCGAGGCGTCCAGCACGGGCGAGCCGAAGCTCTGCGTGAACGCGCCCTGCCGCCGGTCGTACCCCCGCTCCAGCACCTCTGCGCGGATCCGGGCCCGCTCGCGCGCCCAGCGTCCGGTGTCCGCCTCCAGCCCCAGCGCCTCCGCCAGGGCGAGCGCCCGGTCGAGCGCCACCCAGCACATCACCTTGGAGTAGGTGAAGTGGCGCTCCGGGCCGCGCACCTCCCAGATCCCCCGGTCGGTGCCGCGCCAGATCCCGCACACGTAGTCGGCGACGCCGCGGAGCCAGGCCCACTGCGCGGGCGCGGGGGGCTCCCCGATGCGCGCCAGCTCCCGCGCCGCGTCGAGCAGCTCGCCGTAGATGTCGAGCTGGCGCTGCAGCGCCGCGGCGTTGCCGATCCGCACCGGCGCGGAGCCGCGGTACCCATCCAGGTGCCCCAGCGTGTACTCCGTGAGGCGGGTCTCACCGCGCAGGCCATATACCACCTGGATGCGGGACGGGTCGCGGTGCTGGGCGGCGGCGCCCTCCAGGAAAGCCAGGAAGTCGCGGGCGTCGCCGGGGTGCCCCAGCGCCAGCAGCGCGCGGGCGATCATGCTGGAATCGCGCACCCAGCAGAAGCGGTAGTCCCAGTTCCGGACCCCGCCGATCTCCTCCGGGAGCGAGGTGGTGGGCGCCGCGGCGATGGCGCCGCTCCCCTCGTTGGTGAGCAGCTTGAGGACCATCCCCGAGCGCAGGATCAGCTCCCGCCACGCCTCCGCGCCGGGGGGCACGCCGCAGCTCCCCGCCCACGCCTCCCACCAGCGGAGCGCGTCCTCCAGGTGGTGCTCCGCCGTCCACGCCACCGGGTTCGGGTCGGCGCCGCCCCAGGCGCACGCCAGGTTGAACCCCTCCCCCGCCCGGAGCGGCACCCGGGCTCGTGCGGAGGCGCCTTCCAGCGAGAATGGGACGTCCTCCGGGAAGCCGGCGAGCGCCAGCTCGTACCGCGGCGACCGCGCCACCACCACCTGGCCCTCGCGCCCCAGGACCACGTCCTCGCGGGCGTAGTTGGGGCGCGGGGTCCACTCCACCTCCGCCTCCACCTCGCCCTCCACGCACCGCACGTGCCGGACGATGGAGTGCGACGACTCGCTCCGCCCCTCGGCGCTCCCCTCGCGGATGGGGAGGAAGTCCGTCACGTGGAGTACGCCCCCGGCCCCGCGGAACTCGGTCCGCAGCACGGCGGAGGGGCCCAGGTAGCGGCGGGTGACGGAGGCCTCGCCGGCGGGGGCGATGCGCCAGCGCCCCCCGCGGCGCGCGTCCAGCAGCGCGGCGAAGACGCTGGGGCTGTCCAGGTGGGGAAGGCAGCACCAGTCGATGGAGCCGTCCCGCGCCACCAGCGCGCAGGTGTGCCGGTTGCCGATGAGGGCGTAGTCGGAGATCGGACGGTACGCGCCGTCCGGCCGTTGGCTCACGATCATGGCGGCGCGAGCCAGGCAAGAAGCGCTCCGGGCGCACTACGCGACGACGCCCCCGCCGGAGCTTCCGGTGGGGGCGCCGCCGCCGTCGGGGGCCGATTTCCCGTCGCCTATCGTTCACCCGCCCGGTGCCGTCCGACCGGGATGGAGACGGAGACCTGGTGCACGTACACCCGCTCCTCCTGCAGGACGAGCGGCCCGCCCGGTGCCAGCAGGACGTCGGAGCCCATCAGCATGACCCCGTCCGCCGCCCGGATCCCGCCCCAGTCCACCCCCGGCCTCCCGGTCCCGGCCGTCATCCGTCCCACGTAGCGGACCTCCAGCTCCGGGAACTTCACCCCCAGCCCCCAGGTGGGCGTCCACTCCAGCCAGGCCTCGTCCTGCTGGCGGCGGATGTCGCGGACGTGGTCCTGCTGCTTCAGGCGGTAGTCGATGGAGCGGAGCTGCAGCCCGAGCTGGAAGCCCAGCCGCTCGGCCTCGCGCCCGACGCCCATGCGCACGATCGCGTTGTTGAAGCGGAAGTCGTTCTCCACCGTCTTTCCCCCGGAGGGGATCGTCGCGCCGCCCGGGGTGCGCACCGCGGTGTCGGCCTCCGCCCAGGTGTCGCTCCACGCCGGCTCGTACACCAGGTCGATCCCGTACGTGGCGGGGCCGTCGGTGCGCGCGAACGCCACGCCCAGGTTGTAGACCTGCGAGTTTCCCGGGTCGCGCGGGATGTTCGCCAGCTCGTAGTTGGGGATCTTGGGGTGCGACTTCCAGTTCCCGGTGAGGATCAGGCCGAGGCGCGCCCCCTCCTCGCGGAGCGGCTGCACCGAGCGGAGGTGGACGCCCCAGGTGTCGGTGTGGTCCAGGTTGGACTCCGTCCGCACCCGGGAGATCCCCTGCCGGAGCACGGGGTCCCAGCTCCAGTCGAGGTACCGCGCCTCGTGCTCCATCCGGAAGCGGTTGTGGACGAGGACCGCCTCGAACGAGGCGCCGCCGCCCGTCTCTCCCGACACCCCCAGCCGGTAGTCCAGCATGTGTCCGCCCTGGTCGATCCGGCCGGCCCCCGGGTACAGCAGGTGGACACCGTCCACCACCCCCAGGTCCGCTCCGAACACGCTCGCTCCCACCGCGACGCCACTCCGGGGGAGCTTCCGCCCCAGCATCCCGAAAGCGTAGCGGTTGTACTCCGACCGCTCGCTCAGCCGGGAGGGGGCGGGGATCAGCTCGCCGGGGACGAACCCACGGTTTCCGCGCTGGTTCTCGATCTGCTGGAAGGCGAGGAGCGCGCCGCCGAACCAGCGGCTGGAGCCGAAGAGCGCTCCCGCCGGCAGGGTGCGCCCGGACCCGTTGTCACCCGAGACGTTGTAGAGCGTCGGGGAGCCGAAGAAGGGCGTCCCCCGCACCAGGCTCCCCCGCGCCGGGTTGCTGAAGGGGTCGTTGAGCGTGTCATCCAGGGCGATCGAGAGCCCGCCCATCCCCAGGTTGCGCGCGGGGAAGACCAGGAACTGGTCCCCGGTGGCGATGGGCACCGTCTTCAACGAGATGAGCTGCGCCGAAGCGGCCGCGGGGAGCGCGGCCAGGACCAGCAGGGGGACGACGCGCAGGGACAGACGTGACGATGGGATCATCGCAGCCTCCTGGCACGGGTGGTTGGCGGGCCGCCCCCGGGTGCGGGGACGGCATCCACCCGTAGGACGACCCGGGGCGCCTTCCGGTAACGCGCCCCTCAGCCCCCTTCGCGGTCCAGCTCCAGCGATGCCGAGTTGATGCAGTACCGCAGCCCGGTCGGACGGGGGCCGTCGTCGAACACGTGCCCCAGGTGCCCGCCGCAGCCGCTGCAGAGCACCTCCGTCCGCACCATCCCGAAGGTGGTGTCGGTCTCCGTCTCCACCACCTCCCCCGAGGCGGGGGCGTAGAAGCTGGGCCAGCCGCAGTGCGCGTCGAACTTGGTCTCGGAGCGGAACAGCTCCTGGCCGCAGCCGGCGCAGCGGTAGACGCCCGGCTCCTTCGTGTCCCAGTACGCGCCGGTGAACGGCGCCTCCGTCCCCTTCTCCCGCAGCACGTGGTACTGCTCCGGCGTCAGCTCCGCCCGCCACTCCGCGTCGGTCCTGGCGGTCCGGCCGGTCTTCTCGCTGGTGTCCACGACGTTGCCTCCTGGTACCGGTATCTCTCTTCCCCGCTCGCTGTTACACCGCAAGCTCCCGGCCGCTCCCCCGGGTCAGCGGGCGCGCTCGTAGGCGAGGACGATGCTGCTGTACCGGTGTGCCGCCGGCTCGGTGCGGTACTCGCGGCCGCGCGTCACCACCCGGAAGGCGGCCACGACGCCCCCCGCCCGCACCCCGAGCCCCACCTCCCACTCGCCCACGAGCGGCAGCTTCTCCACGCGGGCGCTCGGGCGGAAGGTGTTGCCGTCCAGGAACAGGTTCCGCAGCACCCACTCGCCGCGCGCCGCCCAGGTGGCGTACACCGCCACCCGCGGCTCCCGTGCCCCGCCGCGCGCCCACGGGTGCGGCACTCCGGACCCCGCCTGCGCCTCCACGCCCGCGCTGGCGCCGGTGAGCACGTTCCCCGCCGCAACCCCCCAGCGCGGCACCACCGTGAGCGCGCGCACCCCGCGCACCCGCGGCTCCGCCACGAGCCGCGCCCCGCCCAGGCGCACTACCACCCCCGGCTCGAAGCCGAGCTGCCCCGCCCACCCGGTGGGCTCCCAGTACCCCGCCGCGTCGTGGAAGCGGGTCTGCACCGCCTCCCCCAGCGAGGGCGGACCGGTGACGCCCACCTCCACTCCCAGCGTGCGCTCGCTCCGCGGGTGCAGCACCCGGGCGGTCCCGGCGGCGTAGAGCCAGCCGGCGTACGGCCGCTCGCCCGGGAGCGAAACGGGGGCGTCGCGGCGGGGCGTGTAGATCTCCTGCCCCACCTCCAGGCGACTCGCCAGGCACGGCGCCGCGGCGCCCCGCCCACAGGGCCGCAGCCCCGCTCCCAGGCGCTTCCCCCAGAGCGGCGCCGCGTCGGCGTCCACCGTGACGCGCATGCCGTGGGTGTAGTCGTGGTCCGGCCGCGGGAGCGGGAGCCAGAAGTTGAACGCGTCGTTGTCCGCCGCCACCTGCACGGAGCGCACGGGCGACTGCGCGTGCGCAGCGGCCGGGAGCGCGAGGAGCGCCGCCAGGGCGGCGACGAGGATCGTCGGGGAGCGCTGCAAAGCGGAGGATGGTGCGGGAGTGCGGGAAGCGCGGGTTCCGCCAGGGACGGCGCGGG
>DASYWD010000039.1 GCA_035936415.1 Longimicrobiaceae bacterium | reverse complement strand
GGGACCGGCCGCCCATCGGCCGGTCCCCGCTCTGTTTACTTCCATGTTTATGTCAGACGGGGACGGGTATGTTCGCCGTGGTGCCCTCGGCGGGCAGAGAGGGATCCGCGGCAGCCAGGCCCAGGTCGTAGACGACCCACTGGTATTCGTCGGGCTGGGGGGGGACTGACTGGTCGGGAACGTTCCACCGCCACGATCCCAGCACGAGGTCTTGCGTCGCGCTGTCGTAGTTCGCCTCCTTGAAGCCTGCCGAACGGTACATCTGCATCTGGTCGGCGGTCGTCTTCTTCTCCGAGGATCCGGCCGCCGGGTTCGCCTTGATGCAGACCACGATCCGGCTCACGCCCTCCGTCCTCCAGGCGGTCAGCCTGCTCAGGAAGTCCTGCCCGATGCCGATGCCCCAGAGACCCGGCGGCACGAAGAAGTTCCGGGCGTCCCAGAGGAGCACGGACGATGTGCCCCCCCCGGGCTCCGGGACGAGGGTGGCGGCGACGAGCGCCGCCTGCACCTTGAAGCGCCTCTTCTCATACCGCAGCCGGATCTGGTAGCTCACCACGTCAGGGGCGACCGCTTCCGGACCGCGGCGGTAGATCCGCTCCCATGCATTTCTCGCGAGCCCATCGCCACCCCACTGCACCTTGCTCAGCGGGATCCGGCCGATCTTGCGCCCCAGGCCGAACTCCGCCTGGAGGAAACGGGCGAAGGGCTGGGGATACAGCGCCCTCAGCACCGGCCACCAGAACTGGACGAGGGGAGCCGTGGCCCAGCGCGCGAAGTAGTTCATCACACCCAGGTAGAGCGGATGTGAAGAGTTCCGAGCCAGGTCCTCCCGCTCGTAGACCTCGAAGAGGAAGCCCAGGGCCTTTCGGATCACGTGCAGCGTCGCGACCGGGTCGTCATCGGTGGCGCCGGGCTGAGCGGGGTAGAGCACGGGAACCGGGATCTGCGCCTGCAACCTCGGCTCCAGCGACTTCCACTCGGGATAGACTTCCCGCAGCAGCGTGTCGCACCCCGGCCCCCGGAGCATCTCGTCCAGTGACGTCACCTCGTCGGCGAAGCGCACCAGGCGCTCCGCCGCCCCCTCCGGCGCGCTCAGCCACTCGCGCCGGGCGCGGGCGAACACCTCGACCGGGTCGGGCTCGCTCTCCCCGCGGGTCAGACGGCGGAACGCGGTGAGCGCCGCGTGCTCTCCCAGGCGGCGATACGATTCCCACTGCGCCTGGTCGTAGAACTGGTCGCCGGTGGGCTGGTGCGGGAAGGCCGGATTGCGGGTCCGGTACTGCGCCACGTCGGCCGGCTCAGAGCCTACCAGCGCCGGCTTGAAGAAGAGCAGCACCCCGGTGTCGCCGTCCGGGTAATGGATGTCGCCGGCCACCATGTGCTGCCGTGCCCGCCCGTCGGGGCCGGGCTTGAGCGGCGACAGGTCGATCCGGACGTCCACCCCGAAGTCCTGGCGTACCTTGCGGACCAGGTTGCCCATGTCGTCGAAGGCGGCGTCCCCGTCCTGGCCGCAGTCGGAGGCGACGATCACCCGGCAGTGGCGGCGGATGAGCTCGTAGATTGCCAGGTTCTCGAAGTGGCCGCCGTCGGAGAGGTGGACGTCGCTCCCGTCGGCGGGCGCCAGGCTGAACAGCTCCTTGTAGTAGGGAAGGCCGATGAACAGGCGCCGATGGGCGGTGTTGCGGCGGATCCACCTCCAGGCGGCGCGGGCGGGCGACTCGTGCGTGGGCTCTCGGCTGGCGCGCCGGAGCGCGGCCTCCGCGAGCCTGAGCCTGCGCGGATGCTCGGCCCAGAGCCCCAGGCGGAGGTTGAACGCGGCCATGAGGAAGGTCACGCCCGGACCGTACTCCACGGAGCGCCAGCCCATCAGCGAGTTGAACGCAGCCCCGGCGGCGGTCATTGCGGCGGAAAGCGTCGGCACGCGCCGGCATCCTCCCCAGGGGGCCCACTCGTCGCCCACGGAGAAGCCCACCGGCGAGAGCACGGCGCTGCGCGCGCCCCGGTACAGGTTCGCGATCCCGTCCGAGCCGAGGTCGTTGGCGGCGCAGCAGATCAGGTGGAAAGGCTTCTTCGCGGCGTCCTTCAGCTCGTTCAGCCGCACGTCGTCCCCCACGTGCTCTTCCGTCTTCCGCCTCGCATCCGCGTTCGACGCACCGCAGTACGCCCGGGCCAGGCGGGCACGGTAGAAGCCGTGGATCCCCACCTCGTTGGGATCGAACACCACCAGCCCGACCCCGGCGAGTCCGGCGGCGAGCGCCACGAGCACTGCCGGACCCCACCCGTCGCGGAACGGTCCCCCGGGGCCGGCGAGCTCCACGCAGAGAGCGGCCACGCCCGCCAGCATCAGCGCGATGGCGGTGTACGACAGGATCTGCGGGAGCAGCGGCTTCAGCCGGGCGATGAAGCCGCCCCCGCTCGGGCGGCTCGGCTCCAGCCCGAGCTTCTTCTGAATCCACGAGGAGATCCCGGTGAGCGCCGCTACCACCGCGCCAACACCGGAGGTCTTCAGCACCTCGGATCCATCCGCGATCCAGCTGTGCATGAAGACGCCCGCGCTCCAGATCACCGTCAGCACCACCCAGGCCGCGACCAGGAAGAGCAGCCGCGCGTGCACGCGGTCGAAGGCGGCGCGGATGCTCCGCGATGACACGGACGTCATCCAACGCGAGCCGACGGTCCGCAGCAGGACGAAAGAGAGGATCCCCGCTCCCCACGCTACGACCGGCGTGAGAAGGTAGGCGAGCTTCCACACCTTCTCCTCCCGCAGCGAGACCCAGGGGAGCTTCAGCTCGGGATGGTATGGACTGAGCCCCGGCCCGTCCCACCGCGCCACGAACGCTTCCCACGCCGCGCCGACCACCACCAGGCAGACGAGCGTCGCCAGCGCGAACTGCCAGATGGGCCCATCCTCCCGCCGCCGCCTCCAGGCCATCTCGAACCCCAGCAGCGTGACCGCCGTGATGCTCACGAGAAGGAGCGTGGACAGGCGCACCGGGCCGGATGAAGCTGCGTCGAGCGCCGCCTCCGCGAACAGAAGGAGCGCCGCGACGGCGTATGCCCAGCCGGTCACCGCGGGGCCGGCCCGCAACGAGGCCAGCAGCACGAGGGGGGCGAGGATCAGCAGGGTGGCTCCCGCGGCGGGGAGGGTGCCCCGCGGCACGTCGGCGAATCCCGCCGGCGAGATGAGCGCCCAGGTCAGGAGGGCCCAGACCAGCATGCCCGCCGCAAGCATGCCGAGCACGGTGGCGAGCGATGGAATCATGGAGGAGACGGCCGTCACCAGCATCCGACCGGTATCAAAGCTGAACACCCCGATCCGGGGCGTGAGGAAGTTGCTGAACTCCCGGAGGTTCCGCACCTCCTGCGGCTCGGGGCAGTCCGGAGGCACGTCCCCGGAAGGGAATTCCTTCGCGTTCCCCGTCACGTCGCGCCAGCGGGTCCAGAACCCGCCCAGGTAGCCGCCCCCGGACACCGTGGAGACGTAGTCGAACGACTCCAGGAGCTTCAGTCGGCTCAGGCCCTGCAACAGCCCCAGGTTGAAGGTGGCGCTGCGGATCCCGCCTCCGGAGAGCGCGAGGCCGAACAGGTCCTTCGGCGGGTGCACCAGCCAGTTGCGGCCGCCGTCGCGGATGCCCCTCTCGCCGAGCTCGGCTTCTACCAGCCGCTCGATAGTGGGAACGTCGCTGGAATCCGTCTGCTGGGACATGGAGTGCGCGGGGAGACAGGTAGGGTCGCGCCAAGGCGGGGAAGGAGCGCGCACCTCCATGCTAGCCCGCGTGTTCCGCAGCGTCAATACTTTTGTTTACCCGCGGCCCTCCGCGCCCCCGCAAACGCAAAGGCGGGGGCGCCGCCGCCGGCACCCCCGCCTCGCTCCAGACCGAAGTCTCGCCGTACGGACTACGCCTTCGCCTTCAGCACCCCCGTCTCCAGGGCGAAGCGCACCAGCTCGGCGCGGTGGGTGAGCCCCAGCTTCTGCATCAGCCGGGAGCGGTAGGTGTCCACCGTCTTGGGCGACAGGAAGAGCTTCTTCCCGATCTCGCCGGAGCCGTACCCCTCCGCCGTGAGCTGCAGCACCTCGCGCTCGCGCTCCAGCGCCTCCTCGCCCGTGGCGACCTCGCCGACCACCTCCATGTCGGGCTCCACGTTGAGATCTCCCCACACGGGCGCGCGGCAGGCTACCGCCTCCCGCCGTCGCGGGCCAGGTGGCGGGCGATCTCGCCCAGGAGCTGCCCCGCGGTGAACGGCTTGGGGATGTAGCCGTCGAAGCCGTGGCCCAGCATGTCCTCGCGGCTCCGCCCCAGCACGTCGGCGGTGATGGCGACCACCGGGATGCCGCGGGTGTCCTCGTCCTCGCGGAGGTGCTCCAGGGCCTCCATGCCGTCCATCACCGGCATCATCAGGTCCATCAGGATCACGTCGGGCTTCTCCTCCTGCGCCAGCTGGACCGCCTGCCGGCCGTCCAGGGCGTGCAGGACCGCGAAGCCGTTGACCTCCAGCACGTCCTGCAGGACGGAGTGGAGGAGGCGCTCGTCGTCGGCCAGCAGCACGCGCCGCGGGCCGGCGGGTGGGGACGGCGCGGGGGATTCCGGGGTGTGTCGGGACATTTCTCTGGGGGCGGAGCGCGGGCGCGGTGCGGCAAAGGGCGTCGGAGGAGCTCCCGCCGGGGGCGCGGACGACGCCTGCCCCCCGCGGACACAGCTTCGGGCTATGTAGCAAGGTATCGGCCAGGCGGCGGCGCAGCGAGCCCCGGCGTCCGCGCGGCTTCCGGGCGCGCGACGCCTGCGGGGCGGCGGAGAGTGGGAACAGAACCGCCGCACCTGTGGCCCGCGCGCATCACGCGGCCCCCCGGCCCGGCTGTCCGCGAGGGCGCGTCCGGACCCGTAACGCGCTGTGGCGTTAGCGCTTCCGTGCTCCGGACCCTCTGCGGTCCGGGGTCCGCGGAGGGGGCGGATCCGGCGCCCGAAACGTGCAGAAACGGCCGGTTCGGAGTCGGCGGCCCCGGACGCGCGGGGCCGTGGGCCGGGCGCGCCTCCGCGTCCGGCCCTGCGGCGCTTAGCCCGGAGCGCGAGCCAGGAAAGCTCCCGATGACATTTGTCCTGCACGCGCACGACCCGTTCATCGCCGCGATCGTCCAGAGCGTGGACGACCAGGCCGTCTTCACGGTGGACCACGCCGGCTACGTCACGCGCTGGAACCGCGCGGCGGAGCGGATCACCGGCTACGCCGCGGACGAGGTGGTGGGGAGGCACGTGGGCGCGCTGGCGGGGGAGAGCGAAGCGGCGGACGACTACGAAAAGGTGCTCCGGCTCGCCGCGCGCATGGGGCGCCTGGAGCTGGACCGCGAGTGGGTCCGCAAGGACGGGAGCACCTTCCGCGCGGCGGGGCGGATCAGCGCCATCCGCGGCGAGCGGGGCGACCTCCTGGGCTTCGTGGCCGTGCTCCGCGATCTCCCCGCCACGGACGGGGACGGCGGGGATCCGGCGCCGGAGGCGCGGGTGCTCGCGTACGACTCGCTCTTCTGGCTCCACCCGGACCCGGTCGCCGCCTTCGACGCGGAGGCCCGCTTCGTCCACGCGAACCTCGCCTGGCAGGCGCTGTCCGGCCGCTCCCCCGAGGAGCTCCCCGGCACCTCCTTCCTCGCCCTGGTGATCCCCGAGGACCGCAGGCGCGTGCAGGACGCCGTCCGGAACGCCTCCCGCGGCGAGACGCAGCGGCTGGAGGCCGCGGCCCTGCGGGACGGGGAGAGGGTCGAGCTCTGCCTCACCTGCATTCCCCGCCCCTCGGGGGGCGAGATGATGGGGGTGTGGGCCGTGGCGCGCGAGGTGGGCGGGGAGCGCGCGGCCGGGGAGGAGCTTCGCGGCCGCGAGGCGTTCTTCCGCGGACTGGTGGAGGACGTGGAGGGCGTGTTCTTCTATGCGCTGGACGCCGCCTCCCGCTTCCGGTACCTCTCTCCCTCAGTGCACCGGGTGCTGGGGTACCGGCCGGAGGAGCTGCTGGGCGTCCCGCTGGCCGCCCTGATGGACCCCGGGCCGGAGGGCCGCCCCGCGGCGGACGGCACCAGGCCGGCGGTGCGCACCGC
>DASYWD010000038.1 GCA_035936415.1 Longimicrobiaceae bacterium | reverse complement strand
GGTCCCACCCGGTGGCGAAGAGTCCGTTCCCGCCGCTCCGCTGCGCCATCTCCTGCGCCCACGCCAGGAAGAGTACGCCGCCGCGGCTCTCCGCGTCCGTGGCGTGGTCCCACCGCTCCAGCACCGCGGCCGCTTCCCGCGAGGCGGGGGTGCCGCGCTCCCGCACCGCGGCGAGGAGGTCGTCGAGCACCCGGTCGGCCAGCTCCATCCGGGTGGAGTGCTTGTAGGCGATCATCTCTTCCAGCGAGATGCTGGAGTCCGCCATCACCAGCTTCGCGGAGTGCTGCGGCCGGAACTCCATCCCCCGGGGCGCCATGTACTCCGGGAAGGCGTCCGGGCGGAGCGGCGCGGGGAAGGTGGTGGTCCAGGGCGGGTCGTTGGCGTTCTGCAGCCACCCGCTGGCGGGGTCGAGCACCCGCGGGAGCTCCGCGTACGCGTGGGTGCGGGTCCAGAGCGTGGCCGAGGTGTCCCCGCGGACCGCCCCCTGCCAGTGCTCCCAGCCGCCGCGCGAACGCACGGGGACGCGCCCGTTGAAGAGGTGCAGCACGTGCCCGTCGCGGTCGGCGTACATCACGGTGAACATCGGCATCTGCAGCCGCCCCACCGCGCCCTCGAACTGCTTCAGGTTCCGTGCGCGGGCCATCTCCCAGTACTGGTCCACCATGAAGGGCTGGTCCAGCCCCGCCACCCGGTACGCGAACGCGTTCCCGTCCCGCTCCCCCAGCACCGGTCCGTGCACCGACGCGCGGACCATCAGGGTGTCGTCGCGCTGCGTCCCGTCGCTGCCGCGCACCCGGATCACCTCGCGGCGCGTCTCGAAGGGCCGCACGCCGCCGTCCCAGCGGTACCCGCCCTCCGCGAGGGTGAGGGCGTAGACGTCGGCCCCGTCCAGGGTGTTGACGGTGTGCGTCCACCCCAGGAAGTCGTTGAACCCGATCCCGACGAACGGGAAGCCCACCAGCGCCGCCCCGTACACGTCCACCCCGGGGCCGACGAGCTGCGCCTCGTACCAGGTGAAGACGTCGCTCCAGGGGAGGTGCGGGTTGGCGAGGAGAAGGGCGTTCCCGCTGGCGGAGCGCGAGGGCGCCACCGCCCAGGCGTTGGAGCCCGCGGGCGGTCCCTGGATCCGTTCGGCGACGGCCGTGGGGTCGCCCAGGAAGGTGAAGTGGATCACCCGCTGGACGTGGGCGAGGACGTCTTCGCCCGTGACGGGGAGCACGGCCTCGACGCGGTCGGCGATGAGGTCGGGATGCGCCGCGGCGTAGGCGTTGATCCCGGCGGCGAAGGCGTCCAACCGCCTGCGCCCCGCCGGGCTCTGCGCCCGGTACCACTCCCGCGCGCGCCCCGGGATGCCCATGGTGCGGACGGTGCGGTCGGAATCCAGGAAGCGCTCCCCCCAGTACTCCGCGGCGCGCCCGCGGGCCTGTCCGTACATGCGCAGGAGGAGGTCGCCGTGGCTCTCCGCCTGCGCCCACCCGAAGGCGCGCACGAGCGACTCGTGGTCCTTCGCGTACACGTGGGGGATGCCCCAGCGGTCCCACAGGATCTCCGCCCGCGGGGACTGCGCGGCACGGCCGGACTGCGCGACTGCCGCGGCGTTCGGTGCGTTCGCCAGGAGGCAGACCAGGGCGAGCGATCGCCAGAAGGTTCGCATGTGACGTGGGCAGGTTGGTGCCGGACGATGAAGGGCCGGCGCGGGCCGGCGGGACGAGTGGTGAGACTAATCGCCCGGGCTCAGGTGCGCAATGGTTGTCTGGATATAATCGGCAGTGGTGATGGCGGAGAACGGGGAGAAACGGCTGCGCAGACGCCGAGAGCCGGATCGGGGAGACGGGGTATGGAGCACCCGGTTTCATCGGACACTCGACAGGGATAGGCTGAAGAGGTCCAGAGAACCGGAGGGAAGATGTTGGAGGAAAGAGAGTGCCCGAGCGCTGGAGCGCGAAGCGGAAGAGCGTGATCGACAGCTGCGGCGCCGGAACACCTGTCGTGCAGACCCGCTTGCGAACGGCATAAAATTGGACTACCATTGCACGCATAGATCCTGCTCATTCGCATCACCAGCGTTACCAGCACGTTGGACGGTGCTCCCACCCCGGAGTCTCGACCATGTGGAAATCCGTCCTGCTCCTCCTCGTCTCGGCCGCCCCCCTCGGGGGGCAGGGGCTTGAGGCAGTTCGGGGAGCGCCGTCAACGCGCCCCGTCCTCCGCGCAGCGCCGCTCGCGGGGCCGATCCGCGTCGACGGCCGCTTCGACGAGGCGGCCTGGGCGTCCGCGGAAGTCGCCAGCGACTTTACGCAGTCGTATCCCAGCCCCGGGGCCCCCGCCACGCAGCGCACGGAGGTGCGGGTGCTGGTGGGGCCGGACGCGCTCTACATCGGGGCGCGGATGTTCGACACCCGCCCCGACTCGATCGCCGCGCAGCTCTCCCGCCGCGACGTGTTCGGGACCTACTCCGACCGGATCCTGGTCAACGTCGACAGCCGCAACGACCGGAGGACCGGGTTCCACTTCGGCGTGAACCCACGAGGCGTGAAGCAGGATGCGTACATGTACGACGACACGCGCGAGGACGCCTCCTGGGACGCGGTCTGGGAGGTCGCGACCACGGTGGACTCGCTGGGGTGGACGGCGGAGTTCCGCATCCCCTTCTCCCAGCTCCGCTTTCCCGACCAGGTGGAGGGGGAGCCGGTCTGGGGTCTGGGGCTGATGCGCGAGATCGCCCGGAGCCAGGAGCGCAGCAGCTGGTCACCCTGGACGCGGAACTCTCCGGGCTTCGTCTCCGCCTTCGGCGAGCTCCGCGGGCTGGCGGGGATCCGCACCCCCAAGCGGCTGGAAGTCCTCCCGTACACCAGCGGCCGGCTGGAGCGCGCCCCCGGCGACCGCGCCAACCCCTTCTACGAGGGGAACGAGTGGGCGGGCTCGATCGGGGCGGACCTCCAGTACGGCCTCCCCGGCGGGCTCACCCTCACCGGCACCGTGAACCCCGACTTCGGGCAGGTGGAGGTGGACCCGGCCGAGGTGAACCTGACCGCCTTCGAGACCTTCTTCCCCGAGCGGCGGCCCTTCTTCGTGGAGGGGAGCGACGTGTTCCGCTTCGGCGAGGTGAGCGCCTTCAACACATACGGCTTCTCGCAGTTCTTCTACTCGCGCCGCGTCGGGCGCGCCCCGCAGCGGCTGCTGGGCGGGAGCGAGTTCGCATACGCCGACGCGCCCGACCAGTCCACCATTCTCGCGGCCGCCAAGGTCACCGGCAGGACGGCGGGCGGCTGGACGGTGGGGATCATGGACGCCCTCACCTCCGAGGAGGAGGCCCGGTTCCTCGGGGCGGACGGGCTCCGGCACAGCACCCCCGTGGAGCCGCTCAGCAACTACTTCGTCGGGCGGGTGCGGCGCGACCTGCGCCAGGGCAACACGGTGGTGGGCGGGATCCTCTCCTCCACGCACCGGCGGATGGACAGCGGCGTGTTCGACGGGCTGCTCCGCTCCCGCGCGTACGTGGCCGGGGTGGACGCGCAGCACCGGTGGGCGCGCCGCACCTGGGTGCTCTCCGGGTTCCTGGCGGGCTCGCGCGTGGAGGGGCCCGAAAAGAGCATCGCGACCACGCAGCGCTCCAGCGCCCGCTACTTCCAGCGCGACGACGCCGACTACCTCCGGTTCGACAGCACGCGGACCTCGCTGGGCGGCCACATGGGCGGGCTCGCCCTGGCCCGGACGGGGAGCTGGCGTGGATCCGTGGCCTACCAGTTCTCCAGCCCCGGGTTCGAGATCAACGACCTGGGCTTCCTGGGACGCGTGGACTACCACGCCTTCTCCACGCAGCTGGGGCGGCGGGTGTACCGGCCGGGAAAGGTGTTCCGGGACCACAGCTACTCCGTCTCCACCAACCACGCCTGGAACTGGGGCGGGGACCGGATCCACGACCTCTGGTCGGGCGACGTCTCCGCCACCTTCACCAACCTCTGGAACGCCGGGGCCTCCGTGGCGTATGCCCCGCGGACCCTCAACGACCGTCTCACCCGGGGCGGCCCGCTGGCCGAGAGCCCGCCGCAGTGGCGGGTGACGCTCCAGGGGGGAACCGACCCGCGCAAGCGCTTCGGCCTCAGCAGCACGCTTACGCACCGGGAGGACACCTCCGGTGAGTACGACCGCTCGGTCAACCTCTCCGCGTCCATCCGCCCCAGCACCACCCTGCAGCTCACCCTCGGCCCCACCATCCGCGCCCGGCGCGACACCGACCAGTACGTCCTGGCCCGCCCGGACACGCTGTCCTCCACCTTCGGCCGGCGGTACGTGTTCGCCAACGTGGACCAGACGATCTTCGCGCTCGACACCCGGCTGAGCTGGACGTTCACGCCCGACCTCAGCCTGCAGCTCTACGCGCAGCCGCTGGTGAACTCCGCCGACTTCTGGGACTACAAGGAGTTCACCACCCCCGGCGGGTTCGAGTTCGACGTGTACGGCAGGGACCGCGGCACCATCCGCACCAGCACCGCCTGCGGGAGCCGGGCCGGCGCCCCCGACGTCCATACGGTGGACCCGGACGGGAGCGGCCCCGCCGGGTGCTTCCAGCTGCGCGACCGCGACTTCAACTTCCGCAGCCTGCGCGGCAACGCGGTGCTCCGGTGGGAGTACCGTCCCGGCTCCACCCTCTTCCTGGTGTGGCAGCAGCTCCGCAGCGGGTCGCAGCCCTTCGGGGACTTCGACCTGGGCCGCGACGCTGGCGGGATCCTCGACGAGCCGGCGCGGAACATCTTCCTGGTGAAGATGACCTACTGGCTGAGCCGGTAGCCCTCCGCGGGCGCGCTCGCCCGCATCGGAAAGCCCCCGGTGGACCACGTCCGCCGGGGGCTTTCCTCGTCTTCCGGGATCGCCGCGGCCCCGCTACCCGTCGACCGCCACCAGCGGCTCGGAATCGAGCCGCAGACGGGCCGTGTCCTCAACCACCTGGCCGTACTCCAGCTTGATCCGCCGGTCGGCGACGTGGAAGTAGCGGTCGTCGTGGCTGATGGCGATCACCGTCTTCCCACGCTCCTTCAGCTGCGGGAGCAGCTGGTGGTAGAACACCTCCTTGAACACGGGGTCCTGGTCGGCGGCCCACTCATCGAAGAGGTAGATGGGGCGGTCCTCCAGGTACGCGGCGAGCAGCGCCAGGCGCTTGCGCTGCCCCTGCGAGAGCTCGGTGGTGGAGAGCTTCCCCTCCTCCACCCCGACCTTGTGGTCCAGCTGGAGCAGCGCGAGGTAGCGGCGGGCCTGCGCGTCCAGGTCGCGCGTGTCCACCCCGAGCAGCCGGTCGAAGAGGTGGAAGTCGGAGAAGACCACCGAGAACAGCCGGTGGTAGCCCTCGATCCCGTCTTCCGCGACCGGAGCGCCGTCCACGCGGATCTCGCCCGATTCCGGCCGGTAGAGGCCGGTCAGCAGCTTCGCGAGAGTGGTCTTGCCGCTCCCGTTCCCCCCGGTGACGAAGACGATCTCGCCGGGGCGGAAGGCGAGGTGCAGGGGACCGAGTGTGAAGGTGGTCCGCTCGTGCTCCGCGTAGTAGGCGTGGGTGACGCCGTCCAGCTCCAGCGACCGCCAGGATGCCGGCGGGGGAGAAAGGCGGGGCGGCGCGGCGGAAGCGTCCCGGCCCAGCTCCAGCCCCAGCCGCTCCACCCTCTCCATGGCCACCACCGCGCGGCTGAGCTGCGGCATGGAGTTCATCACCACCTGGATGGGGGTGACGATGTAGAGGATGGCCAGCACGTACCCGGTGAGCACCACGGGCTCCACCGGCGTGAACCGCGGGACCACGAACGCCAGCAGCCCGATCACCAGGAACACCAGTACCTGCCCCCAGCTCACCGAGGCCGTGAAGAGGCGGTGGGCGGCCACGTTGTGGGCCTGCAGCTCGACGGCCGTGTGCTCCAGCTCCTCTTCCAGGAAGGCGCGGCGGCGCTCCGCGCTCAGCTTCAGCTCCTTGATGCCCTCGGTGAGCGCCCGGAAGTGGCCGAAAAGCAGGTCCACCCGCTCGCGCAGGGCGCGCACGTGGCCCTGCGCCCTGTGGAGCGGCAGCTGGTAGCCCAGGACGCCGACCGCCAGGAAGACGAACACGCCCAGGAGCAGCTGCCCGGAGAGCACCCCCATGTAGACCAGGCTCCCCGCCACGATCGCCAGGTTCATGCAGAGCAGGGGGAGGATGGAGAAGGTCCCCACCACCGCCGGGATGTCGTTGGTCAGCGTGGCCAGGAGCCGCGGAGTGCCCATCTCCTCCAGGCTCCGGAGAGGGGCCGCGAGGATGCGGCCGGTCATGCTCATCCGCAGCTGGAAGGTGGCCCGCTCCGAGAGGAAGATGAGCAGGAACTCGGAGAGGTAGCGCGCCACCGGGAGCACCGCGCAGACCCCCAGGAAGATCCACGCGAGCCCTCGCCCGCCGGAGCCGTCGGCGTTGATCGCGTGGTTCACCACGGCAACCAGCACCATGTTCCCGAGCCCGTTCACGACGCCGGCCACGATCACCGCGGTCAGGATGGCGCGCGCGTGCGGGATGCCGGTCGCGAAGCGCAGGATGAAGGCGAAGAGCCTGTGCAGATTCCGGAACAGTTGCATGGAGACCTAACCCTCGTCGCTAGGCGCAGGGACTGTACACACACTCGTCGATGACGCCGTGCAGGCGCTTTGCGAGCATCGCGGCGTTCTCCCCCCGCACCATGGTGGCGTGCCGCCCGCCGACCACGTGGAACTCCACCGGCTCGGTGCAGTGGAGCCGCCAGCCCGCGGAGGGCGCCTCCGGACCGAAGGGGACCTCGTCTTCCGACTCCGGCTCGCTCGGCTGGAAGAGTACCAGACGCCCGGGATAGCTCGCCGGCTTGTAGCGCGCGGCGGCCCGCTTGCGGGCCTGATAGCCGCTCAGCAGCCGCATCACCCAGGAGACGTCGATCTCCGGCGCCACCAGCCCCTTGGCCCGCAGCGCCTCGAGCACCAGCCGCACCCGCCCTTCCGTGTCCAGCGGACGCAGCTTCTCGGGGTCGATGGCCACCGTCTCCCCGTACACGTGCCCGTGCTCCAGGGCGAGCTGGGCCAGCACCTCGGCCTCGTCCTTCTGGTAGCTGCTCCGCGCCGCCTCCGGGGACTCCGAGTCCAGGAGCACCAGGAGCGCCACCTCCTCACCGGCCTCGCGGAGCTGCTGGGCCATGGCGAAGGCCACGAAGCCTCCGAACGACCACCCGCCCAGCACGTACGGACCGTGCGGCTGCACCTCGCGGATGGCGGAGACGTACTCCGCCGCCATCTCCTCGATGCTCACCTCCCGGTCGCCGACCTCCGCGAGCCCCGACGCCTGGAGCGCGTAGAAGGGCTGGTCGGTCCCCAGGCTGCGCGCGAGGTCGGCGTAGCAGAGCACCTGCCCGCCCACCGGATGCACGAAGAAGAGGGGCGTGCGGGTTCCCTGCGGCTGGATGGGCACCAGCGGGGACCACCGCCCCGGCTGCGCGTCCTCGCCGATCACGCGGGCGAGGTCGCGCACGGTGGGCCGCTCGAAGAGGATGGCGAGCGGCAGCTCCACGCCGAAGCGCCTGCGGAGCTGCGCCATCATGCGCACCGCCAGCATGGAGTGCCCGCCCAGGAGGAAGAAGTCGTCCAGGACTCCCACCGGGCTCACGCCCAGCAGCGCCTCCCACACCTCGACCACGGCGGTCTCCGTGGCGGTGGCGGGCGCCACGTACCGCTCGCTCACCACGCGCGGGGCGGACGCCGGGTCCGGGAGCGCCTTGCGGTCCACCTTGCCGTTGGGCGTCAGCGGGAAGGCGTCCAGTACCACGAAGAGCGAGGGGACCATGTACGCCGGCAGGTGCTCCCGCGCGTGCGCCTGGAGCGCCTCGGCCACGGGGGCGGCACCCGGCTCCGCCACGACGTACGCGGCCAGGCGCTTCTCCCCGGAGGCGTCTGCGCGCGCCACCACCACCGCCTGCGCCACCGCGGGATGGCGCACCAGCACGGCCTCGATCTCGCCGGGCTCGATGCGGTGCCCGCGCACCTTCATCTGCTGGTCGGTGCGTCCCAGGAAGCGCATCCCCGCGCCGCTGCCGCGCACCACGTCGCCCGTGCGGTAGAGGCGGGCGCCGGGCCGGTCGCCGAAGGGGTCAGGGACGAAGCGCTCCGCCGTCAGCTCCGGGCGCCCCAGGTAGCCGTCGGCCACGCCGTCGCCGCCGATGTACAGCTCCCCCGGCACCCCCTGGGGCACCGGGCGCAGCCCGGCGTCCAGCACGTAGAGCTGCGTCCCGTCCACCGGCCCGCCGATCACCGCCGCGCCGTCCGTGGGGCCCACGCGGTGGACGGCGGACCAGATGGTGGTCTCCGTCGGGCCGTACATGTTCCAGAGGCTCCCCCCTCGCTCCAGGAGCCGCGCGGCCAGCTCCCAGGGGAGCGCCTCGCCCCCGCAGAGCATGGTGAGCCCCGGCTTCCCTTCCCAGCCTCCCTCCAGGAGCAGCCGCCAGAGGGCGGGGGTCCCCTGCAGGATGGTCGCGCCGCACCGCTCCAGCTCCTCCGCCAGGAGGGCGCCGTCGGTGACCACCTCGCGGGGCATCACGGCGACCTCCCCGCCCGCCGTCAGCGGCACGAACAGCTCCAGGACGGAGATGTCGAAGGAGAGCGTGGTGACGGCGGCCAGCACGTCGCCCGCGGAGACCCCCGGGCGCTCGCGGATGGAGCAGACGAAGTTGACCACGGCCCGGTGGGGAACCACCACCCCCTTGGGACGGCCGGTGGAGCCGGAGGTGTAGATCACGTACGCCGGGCCGCGCGGGTCGGCCGCCGCCCCTGAGACGGGGGTGGCGGGGGAGCGCGCGATCTCCTCCGCGTCCGCGTCGAGCGAGACCACCCCGGCGGCGTGGCCGGGGAGCCTCGTCCGCAGCGACTCCTGTGTCACGAGCACGCCGATCCCGGCGTCCTCCAGCACGAGCGAGAGGCGCTCCGGGGGATAGGAAGGGTCGAGCGGGACGTACGCCGCGCCCGCCTTCAGCACCCCCAGCAGCGCCACCATCATCTCCGCCGAGCGCTCCACGCACACCCCCACCCGCTCCCCCGGGAGCACGCCCCGGCCGCGGAGGTGGTGCGCGAAGCGGCCGGCTTCGCCGTCCAGCGCGGCGTAGGTGAGGGTGCGCTCGCCGCAGCGGACCGCCACCCTGTCCGGCGTTCTCGCCGCCTGCTCCTCGAACAGGTGGTGGAGGCAGGCGTCCGGGCGGTGGGCCGGGACGCGGGACACCATCGCCTCGCCCGAGAGGATCCGCGCCCGCTCCTCGGAACCGAGCAGCTCCACGCCCGAGAGGGGCCGGTCGGGGTCGCGGGAGACCTCCTCCAGCAGGCGGAGGAAGTGGCCCATCAGCCGCTCGATCGTCTCCTCCTCCCAGAGGTCAGCCCGGTACACCACCACGCCGTGGACGCGCTCCCCGTCCTCCGCCAGGTCGAGCATCAGGTCGAAGCGTGCCGCGGCCGCCCCGGCCTCGATCCCCTCGACGGCCACCTCCCCCAGCCGCAGGTGCGCCCGCTCGGCGCTCTGCAGCGCGAGCATCACCTGGAAGACCGGCGTGTGGGTGACGTCCCGCGGCGGCTGGAGCTCCTCCACCAGCCGCTCGAAGGGGAGCTCCTGGTGCGCGTATGCCCCCAGCGTCACCTCCCGCACCCGCCGCAGGAGGGCGCGGAAGGTGGGGTCGCCGGAGAGGTCGGCGCGCAGCGCGAGCGTGTTCACGAAGAGGCCGATCAGCCCCTCCAGCTCCAGGCGCGTGCGCCCGGCGATGGGGGTGCCCACCACCACGTCCTCCTGCCCGCTGTAGCGGGAGAGGAGCGCCTGGAAGGCCGCCAGCAGCGCCATGAAGAGCGTGGCACCCTCCCCCTGGGCCAGCGAACGCAGGGCCCGCACGGTCCCGTCGGGGAGCGCGATCCTGCGCGTGCCCCCCCGTGCGTTCCGCATGGCGGTCCGCGCGTGGTCGGTGGGGAGCTCCAGGAGGAGGGGGGCGCCCGCGAGCGAGCCCTTCCAGTAGGCCACCTGCCGCTCCAGCGCCTCTCCCCTGAGCCACTCCCGCTGCCACACCGCGTAGTCGGCGTACTGGACGGGGAGCTCCCGAAGGGGCGGCGTGCGCCCTTCCTGGAAGGACGGGTAGAGGGCGGAGACCTCTCGCGTGAGCACCCCCATCGACCAGCCGTCGCTCACGATGTGGTGCAGGGTGAAGAGCAGCACGTGCTCCTCCTCGGCCATCCGCACCAGGGTGGCCCGCAGCAGGGGCCCGCTCGCCAGGTCGAAGGGGGTGGCGGCCTCCCGGGCGGCCAGCCTCCGCGCTTCGCGCTCCCGGTCTCCCTCCGGCTGGCCGGAGAGGTCCAGCCGGTGGAGCATGGCCGGCTCCGGCGGCGCCACCACCTGCATGGCGCGGCCGTCCCCCGTGAGGGGGAAGGTGGTGCGCAGCACCTCGTGGCGCCGGACCACCTCCGTGAGGCTCCGCTCCAGCGCCGGGACGTCCAGCGCCCCGCGGAGCCGCAGCGCGGCGGGGAGGTTGTAGGCGGCGCTCGCAGGCTCCAGCTGGTCGATGAACCAGAGCCGCTCCTGCGCGAAGGAGAGCGGGAGGGGCCGGTCGCGCGGCACCGGCACCACCGGGGGCGCGTCCCCCCCCGCCCCCGCGCGCAGCCGGGACTCCACGCGCTCCGCCAGCCCGGCCACGCTGGGAGCCTCGAAGAGCGCCTGGAGCGAGAGCTCGGCTCCCAGCACGTCGCGCACCCGCACCAGGATGCGGGTGGCCAGCAGGGAGTGCCCCCCCAGCTCGAAGAAGTTGTCGTGCACCCCGATCCGCGCTGCGCCCAGCAGCTCCCGCCAGATCGCGGCCAGCGCCTCCTCCACGCGGTTGCGCGGCTCCACGAAGGGGCGCGTCCGCATCGCGTCCGCGCCGCCGGGGGCGGGGAGCGCCCGCCGGTCCAGCTTCCCGGTGATGGTCCGCGGGAGCGCCTCCAGCACCACGAAAGCGGTGGGGAGGTACTCCTCCGGGAGCGACTCCGCCACGAACGCCCGCAGCGCCTCCGACTGCGGCGCCCCGTCGGAGACCACGTACGCACAGAGGAAGCGGGTGCCGTCCGCGTGCTCGCGGTCCACCACCGCGACGTCGCGCACCTGCGGGTGCCCGCGCAGCACGTTCTCGATCTCCGTCAGCTCCACCCGCAGGCCGCGGATCTTGACCTGGTGGTCGCGCCGCCCCAGGAGCTCGAAGTTCCCGTCGTCCAGCACCCGCCCGTAGTCTCCCGTCCGGTAGACGATGTCGTCCGGGTTGCCGCTGAGGGGGTTAGGGACGAAGGCCTCGCGCGTGCGCTCCGGGTCGCCCAGGTAGCCCAGCGAGCGGAAAGGGGTGCGGATGTAGATCTCGCCGATCGTCCCCACGGGACACGGGTTCCCCCTGGCGTCGAGCACGACCGCGGCGGCACCCTCGATGGGCTTGCCGATCGGGATGGTGCGCCGCTCGCGGTCGGGGGGCTGGACGAAGTACGCGAACTTGGCCAGGGTGGTCTCGGTGGGCCCGTAGACGTTGACGAGCTGCACGCGCTCACCGAAGACCTCCATCCACCTCCGCACGTCGGCCGGGAGGAGCGCCTCCCCGGCCAGGAGCACGTACCGGAGCGAGGGGAACCGGTCCGGGTCGAGCTCCGCGTTGAGGATCGAGCGGAAGAGCGACGGCACGGAGTGGAGCACGTGCACCCGCGCGTCGTCGATCCATTCGATCAGCCTGCGGGCGTCGAGCAGCGTCTCCCGGTCGCCGGGCGCACAGATCGTCCCGCCCGAGCAGAGCGGAACGAAGACGTCGCGCAGGAAGGGGTCGTGCACGGGGGTGGTGAGCTGGCTGACCCGCGCCCCCGGCCCGAGCCCCAGCGTGCGGACCTCCCACTGGACGAAATGGTCCAGCCCCCGGTGGCGCCCCGCGATGGCCTTCGGCTGCCCCGTGGAGCCCGAGGTGAAGTAGACGTAGCACATCTCGTCCGGGCCCGCGGGCTCCCGCGGCGCGCCCTCCCCCCGCCCGTGCGGGTCTTCTCCGTCCGCGAGGGCGACGATCCTCTCCTCGCCCGGGACGAGGGAGGCCGCCCGGTCGAGGAGCCCCTCACCGGCCACGAGGCACCCCGGCGAGCCCACCGCCAGCATGGCCTCCAGCCGGGACTGCGGGGCGCGCGGGGTCAGCGGCATGAAGGCGCACCCCGCCTTCAGGATCCCCAGGATCGCGGTGACGACCTCGATGGTGTCGTCGGACAGGACGGCCACCGGCGCTCCCGGCGGCACCCGGGTAGCCAGGCGGCGGGCCAGGTGCGCCGAGCGCGCGTCGAGCTCCGCGTAGGTCACCTCCCTGTCCGCGCACTCGATGGCGGTCTTCGGGCCGTGCTCGCTCACCGAGCGCCCGAATGCGTGCAGGACGTTGCTGTAGCTCATCCAGACCGTGCAGGTCAGTTGAGGGAAGACATCTCGAAACGGTCCAGCCAGATCCCGAAAGTCAGGACCACGGCCAGCAGGTCGGTCTCGAACGGGAGGTTCAGGCGGAAGCCGTCCTGCAGGTACTGGCGGCGGAGCCGCTCGACCGTGTCGGGGTTGAAGTAGCCCTGCCTCCGGATGCGGTCGTACGAGAGGAGGTCGTTGATCCACTCCACCCCCTGGCGCAGGAGGTAGGGGCTCCCGGGCGCGTGGAAGCTATACTTCTCGCGCTGGATGATCTCCATGGGAACCAGCCCCTCGGCCGCCCGCTTGACCACGTACTTCTCGTTGAGGCCGTTGAGCTTCAGGCCCGCGGGGATCTCCCTCGCGAGCTCCACCACCCCCAGGTCGAGGAACGGGTACCGCCCCTCGACCGCGTTCGCGAGCGCCATCCGGTCCCCGTGGTCGGAGACCAGGTGGTCGGCGAGACGGAGCTTGAAGTCCAGGTACGACCGCTGGTGCAGCGGGTGCCGCCCGCGGATGCGGTCGCGGTTGACCAGGTCGAAGTTGAAGCAGTCGAAGTCGTCCAGCCCCGCGGCGAGCTCCCGGGAGTACAGGACGGACTTCAGCTCCCGGAGGGCGTTGAAGTCGGTCTCGTAGCGGAGCGCCGCGTCGCCCCACACCCGCTCCCGCATCTCCTCCTCCAGGAGCTCGTCCAGCCCCGCGTCGCCGCCCTCGCGCACGCCGTACTGGTCGAAGCGGTACCCCACGTACCCGGCGAAGAGCTCGTCCGAGCCCTCGCCCGAGAGCACCACGGGGACCCCGGCGCTCCGCGCCGCTTCGGAGAGCGCGAGGGAGCAGGTGTTGTAGGTCTCCTTCAGCGCGCACTCCGAGTGGTAGACGGCCCTGGACAGCCGCCCGGAGATGGCCGACCAGTCGAACAGGATCTCTTGGAGGTCGGCGCCCACGTGCCGCGCCAGCACCCGCTGGTGCGAGGACTCGCAGATCCTCCGCTCGGTGAAGCCGATGGCGAACGACTTCATTCCCTCCCCTGCCACCTCCCGCGCCAGCGCGGCGATCAGCGAGGAGTCGAGCCCCCCGCTCAGGTACACCCCCACGGGAACGTCGGCCCGGAGCCGGTACTCCACCGAGCGGCGCAGACGGTCCCGGAGCGCCTCCACGTAGTACTCCTCCGGGCGGGGGGAGGGCGCGTCCGCGGCGAGGGGGTAGTCGAGGTCCCAGTACTCCGCGGTCCGCAGCGCGCCGTCCTCCGCCACGAGGTAGTGGCCCGGCGCCAGGCTGCGCACGTCCCGGAACATGGTCCTCGGGCTCACCACGCCGGGGAGGGAGAGGACCTGGTCCAGCCCGGTGAGGTCCACCCCGCGCGGGGCGAGCGGGTGCTGGAGGATCGCCTTGACCTCCGAGGCGAAGATCAGCGTTCCGTCCGCCACCGTGTAGAAGAGCGGGGCCACGCCGAAGGGGTCCCGTGCCATGAAGAGCCGGCGCCGTTTCCGGTCGTAGAGCGCGAAGGCGAACTGCCCGTTCAGCTTCTCCAGCAGCCGGGTGGAGTGGTCCTCGTACAGGTGGAGGAGCACCTCCGTGTCGCTGTGGGTGCGGAAGACGTGGCCGCGCCCCACCAGCTCCTCCCGGAGCTCGCGGTAGTTGAAGATCTCCCCGTTGCAGATCAGGACGAGGGAGCGGTCCTCGTTGTAGAGGGGCTGCTGCCCGTCCTCCAGGCCGATGATGCTGAGCCTCCGGAAGCCCAGCCCCATGCTCCCGTCCACGAAGCAGCCGTCGGAGTCGGGGCCGCGGTGGGTGAGGACGCCGGCCATCCGCGCCAGCACCTCCCGCTCCGCCGGGCGCTCGTGGCGCGTGTCAACGTACCCGGCAATGCCGCACATCCGGCCCTCCTCCCCAGGGTTCGCGCGGCGCCGCAGTCGGCGGAACCAGCGTCAGCATTCGAGCTCCGGGCGGCAGAAGTCGTCCACGATCCGGTGAAGGTCCTCGGCGGGGACCGCGTCGAGGCTCCAGATCGGCTCCTCCGGCGCTTCGGCGACGCTGGCCAGGAGCCGCTCGAACGAGGCGAACCAGTGCTCGATGGTGGCGCCGTCGAAGAGGTCGGTGTTGTAGTCGCAGTACAGGGTGAGGCTGCCCGGCCCCTCGCTCATGTTGACGTTCAGGTCGAGCTTGGACGCCCCGCTGAAGTTGCTCTCGAACTCCACGCGGAGGTCGCCGAGGAAGAAGCTCTCCCCTCCCCCGCCCCGGTCCACGTTGAACATCACGGAAACGAGCGGCGGGCGGCTCGGATCGCGCAGCGCGAGCCGCTCCACCAGGCGCGGAAAGGAGAAGGCCTGGTGGTCCACCGAGCGCAGGGTGGTCCGGCGCACCTCTCGGGCGAGCTCCAGGAACGGGATCGCGGGGTCCAGGCGCACGCGCAGCGGGAGGAGGTTGATGTCGTAGCCCACCAGCCGCCCGCCCCCGGTGCTCGCCGCCTGCCCCGCGGACGGCACGCCGACGACCAGGTCGTCCTGGCCGGAGAGCCGGCCCAGCCAGACGCAGAAGGTGGAGAGGAGCATGTGGAAGACGGTGAGGCCGTTCTTCCTCCCCGGCGCGGCGAGCCGCTCCACCAGGGTGCCGTCCAGCACCTGCTCGAAGCGCTCGCCGCGATTGGTGCGCACCGGCGGCCGGGGGCGGTCCGTGGGGAGGTCCAGCACCGGCACCCCGTCCGCGAACTGCTCCAGCCAGAAGGCGTCCGCCTCCGCCGTGTCCCCTCCCGACACCGCCGCGGCCCGCTCCCGGGCGAAGTCGCTGTACCGCGTGGGCGGCGGCAGGTCGGCCGGGCGACGCTCCCTCTCGGCGGCGTACAGCACCGTGAGCTCGTTCATCATGACGCTGAACGACCACCCGTCGGCGATGGCGTGGTGGAACGAGATCACCAGCAGGTGGTGCTCCGGCTCCAGGGCGGCCACCGCGCAGCGCACCAGCGGGCCGGCCGCGAGGTCGAAGGCGCCGCCGGCCTCGCGCCGGACCCACGCGCGGACCCTCTCCTCGCGCTGTTCGGGCTCCATGGCCGAGAAGTCCACCAGCGGCACGTCGAGCGTCACGGCCGGGTGGATCACCTGGTGCTCGCCGTCGCGGCTGAAGGTGGTGCGCAGGCCCTCGTGGCGGTCCACCAGGGTCTGGAGCGCCCGGCGGAGCGCGGGGAAGTCGAGCCGCCCGTGGAGGTGGAGCGAGGTGGACTCGATGTAGGCGCGCGACGCCTCCTCGCCCATCTGCGCCTCGATCCAGAGCTGCCGCTGCCCCTCGGTCAGCGGCACGGCCAGGGGGGTGGCGGCCGCTCCGGGGGCGGCGGCCGCGGCGTCTTCCGCCCCGCCGGGGAGGAGCCCGCCCTGCTGCATCCTCTCCACCGATTCGCAGACGACCCGGAAGATCACCTCCAGGTCCTCGTCGGTGTGCGCGGTGGAGATGAAGCACGTCCCCGTCTCCGGGAGCACGAAGACGCCCCCGTGGATCAGGTGGTGCACGAAGAGGTCGGAGAACTTGACGTCCTGCCGGAAGAAGAAGCGGAAGATCGAGCCGAAGTGCACCGCCGTGACCGGCGCATCCCGCTCGTCGAAGAAGGCGTTCATCCGGGCGACCATCCGCGCCACCCGCTCGTTGAGGCGCTCGTACATGGGCACGCCGCCGCGCCGGATCTCCTCCATGATGGCGCACGTGGCCGCCATGGAGATCGGGTGCTTGAAGAAGGCCCCGCCGAAGAGCGTGCGCTGCACGGCGGGATACGAATCGTCGCCGTAGCTCCAGAGGCCGCCGTCGAAGACCCCCATGACGTCCTTCTTCCCGGCGACCACGCCCATGGGGAGCCCGCCGGCCACCACCTTCCCGTAGGTGACCAGGTCGGCGTCCACCTCGAAGAACGCCTGCGCCCCGCCGGGGAGGATGCGGAACCCGGTCACCAGCTCGTCGAACACCAGGAGGACCCCGGCGTCACGGGTCATCCTGCGCAGCTCGTGCAGGAAGGCGCGCGGCTGGACGTCGGGGCGCCGGCTCTGCACCGGCTCCACCACCACCGCGGCGAGCTCGTCCATGTGCCGGGCCAGGGCCTCCAGGGAGGCCGGGGAGTCGTACTCCAGGAGGAGCACGTCCTGCACGGAGCCCGGGGTGATCCCCGGCGCGGACGGGACCACGTTCTCGCCGGCCAGGCGCACCTGGGTCCCGTCGTACCACCCGTGGTAGCTGCCGGTGAAGAGGGCGATCCGGTTCCGCCCCGTGAAGGTACGGGCCGCGCGGATGGCCGCCATCAAGGACTCCGACCCCGAGTTGCAGAAGACCGCCCGCTCGTTGCCGCCGATCTCGCAGATCAGCTCGGCCGCCCGTCCGGCCAGCCTGGACTGCGCGGTCAGGCCGTACCCCCGCTCCAGCTCCTCCTGGATGGCCCGCGTGACGAAGTCCGGGCCGTGCCCGAAGAGCGTGCACCCGAACCCCATCCCGCCGTCCACGTACTCGTTCCCGTCCAGGTCCCACAGCCGCGATCCCCGGGCCCGCTCGCCGACGATCGGATAGCAGAGCTCCTTCCAGGCCCGCCGGAAGCGCGCCGTGACGCGGCTGTCGGCCAGCGGCAGGTGGTAGCGCTCCTGATGGGCCCTGGACGCCCGGGTCCGCTCCACGTAGCGGGCGATGAAGTCGTTCAGGTAGGCGCTCTGCCGCTCGGTCATCCCGCTCATCGCCTGCGAGTTGACCGGCTGGTAGGCCACGTACGCCGCGGGCTCGTACCGCGCGCGCGCTGGCGGCTCCACCGCCGCCACGGGGGCGGAGGCGCTCTCCGCGGCCGGCCCCGCGACGGGAACACCGACGTCGGCGTGGCCCTGCAGCGCGCGCAGCTGCTGGCCCATCAGCTGGATCTGCTGCTCGATGACCCGGGCGAGCTCGCTCCCGTGGCCGGCGGCGGGCGCGGCCGGCGCGGAGGGGAAGAAGTGCGGCGGCGCGGCGACCACCCCCGCCGGATCGGGCGGGGTCTCAGCGGGCGCGGCGGGGGGCTCCGCGCCCGGGACCGTCGTCTCCGGGGGGAGCACGCTGTCCAGGTGGCGCGCGACGGCCGCGATGCTGGAGATCTCCTCCAGGAGCTGCACCAGCGGAAGCCGGACGCCGAACTCCTTCTCCAGGCGCTGCGCGGCCTGGATCAGGAGGAGCGAGTCCACCCCGTTCTCCAGGAAGTGGAGGTCCAGGTCGATCCGGCTCTCCTCCACCCCGGTCAGCTCGGTGACCAGGCCCTTGATCCGGGCGACGATGGCCTCGTACCGGGCGGGGCCCGCTTCGCGGGGGTGCTCGTCCGCGGGGACGGTGCGGCTGCTCATCTCGTTGGGCTCGGTCCGTGCGATGGGGGTATCGTCCGGCGCGGGGCGGGGAGCGGCCCGAGCCGGTCGCGGCGCGTCGATCCAGTACCGCTCGCGCTCGAAGGGGTAGGTGGGGAGCGGGACGCGGCGGCGGCGCTCGTGGCGGCTGAACGCGAACCAGTCCACCTCCACGCCCGACGCCCAGAGCTGCCCCAGCGCCTCCTGGACGAAATCCTGGTCGGGGACGCGGTTGTGGGCGTGCCGCAGGGAGGAGACGACCGGGCGGTCCGGCCCGGTGTTGCCCGGGTGCTGCAGCGCCCAGGCGCCGAGGGTCTGGCCGGGTCCGATCTCCAGCAGCGCCAGCCGGGGCTCCGCGAGAAGGGTGGCGAGCCCGTCGGTGAAGCGGACGGGCTCGCAGAGGTGGCGCGTCCAGTACGCGGGCGAGCGGGCCTCCTCCTCCGTGATCCACGCGCCGGTGAGGTTGGAGACGAAGGGGATGCGCGGCGCACCCATCTCCACCCCGTCCAGCAGCTCGCGAAGCCGGGCCGCGACCGGCTCCATCTCGCGCGAGTGGAAGGCGTGGCGAGTGGGGAGGCGGCTGCACACCACGTCGCGCGCCGCGAGCGCGGTCTCCAGCTCCGCGACCGCTCCCGCCGGGCCGGAGACCACGCAGCTCTCCGGGGTATTCACCGCTCCGATCCCCAGTGAACCATGGAGGAGCGGGCGGACCTCGTCCGGCGGGAGGAGGACGGCCAGCATGGCCCCCTCGGGGAGCTCGTCGATCAGGCGCGCGCGGAGAGCCACCATGTGCAGGGCGTCCTCCAGGCGGAAGACCCCGGCGAGGCACGCGGCCACGTACTCGCCCAGGCTGTGCCCGATGAGCGCCCGCGGCCGGACCCCCCAGCTCGTCCAGAGCCGCGCCAGGCCGTAGGCGGTCACGAACGCCGCCGGGTGCGCGAAGCGTGTCTGGTTGAGCCGCGCCGCGGCCGTGTCCTCCCCCCCTCCCTCGCGGTCCAGCAGGCGGCGCAGGTCCCACCCCCCGGCGGCCGCGGGCTCTTCGGACCCGGGGGGGAAGAGCACCTCGCGCAGGTCGGCGCCCAGCACGGGCTCCAGCACCGCGACGCAGCGGTCCACCGCCTCGCGGTACACCGGCTCGTGCTCGTAGAGCCCCCGCCCCATGTTCGGGTGGTGGAGCCCCAGGCCGGGGATCATGAAGGCCACCGGTCGCTCCCCCTCCCCGGCCTCCCTCAGCGTGCGCCGCGCCCCGGGCCCGCCCCGGAGCTTGCGCACCGCCTCCGCCGTGTCGCGGCAGGTCAGCGCCATGCGGTGGGCCATCTGCTTCCGCCCGGTGCACAGCGTGAAGGCCACGTCGGGGAGCGGGTGCCCACCGCGCTCCAGGTGGTCGGCCAGCCTCTCCGCCGCCGCCCGGAGAGCCGGCCCGGTGCGCGCGGAGAGGACCAGCAGCTGCGACGGGCGCGACGGGCCCGACGGCGCGGCGGGAGGCGCCTCCTCCAGGACGACGTGGGCGTTGGTCCCCCCGATCCCGAAGGAACTCACCCCCGCGCGGCGCGGCGTGCCGTTGCGCGCCCACGGTCTCGTCCGGGTGTTCACGAAGAAGGTGTCGGAGGCGAACTCGATGTGCGGGTTCGGCTTCCGGAAGTTCAGGGTGGGCGGGATCTCTCCCCTCTCCATCGCCAGCGTCGCCTTGATCAGCCCCGTCACCCCGGCCGCGGCGTCCAGGTGCCCCACCGCGGTCTTGGCCGACCCCAGGGCGCAGAGGTCGCCGGAACTGCGGGGCCCCGCGAAGACCTTGTGGAGCGCCTGCACCTCCACGGCGTCGCCCAGGGGCGTGCCGGTCCCGTGCGTCTCCACGTACTGGATCGTCTCCGGCTCCACGGCGGCCACGGCGAGCGCCTCCGCGATCACGCGGGTCTGCCCGCCCACGCTCGGAGCGGTGAAGCCCACCTTCCCGGAGCCGTCGTTGTTGATGGCGGAGCCCCGGATCACGGCGTGCACGTGGTCGCCGTCCGCAAGGGCGTCGGCGAGGCGCTTCAGCACCACCACCCCCGCGCCCTCGCCGCCCACCCCGCCGTTCGCGTCCGCGTCGAAGGCCCGGCAGTGTCCGTCGGGAGAGTTGATCCCCCCCGGCTGGTACAGGTAGCCCTGCTTGAGGGGCACGTGGATGGACACTCCTCCGGCCAGCGCCAGGTCGCACTCCCGGTTCAACAGGCTCTGGCAGGCCAGGTGCACCGCCACCAGCGAGGTGGAGCACGCCGTCTGCACGGAGACGCTGGGGCCGTTCAGGTCGAGGCGGTAGGAGGTGTGCGTCGCCAGGAAGTCCTTGTCGTTGGCGATGCGGATGCGCGCCCACCCCACCGCGTCGGCCACCCGGGGGTTGGAGAGCACGTTCACCAGGTAGGTGTTCAGGCTGGAGCCCGCGAACACCCCGATGGGCCCTCCGAAGCGGCCCGGATCGTAGCCGGCGTGCTCCAGCGCCTCCCACGCGCGCTCCAGGAACACCCGGTGCTGCGGGTTGAGGATCTCCGCGTCGCGGGGGGTGACGTCGAAGAAGGCGGCGTCGAAGAGGTCCCCCCCCTCCAGCGCCCCGCCGG
The DNA here is from genome assembly GCA_035936415.1 of Longimicrobiaceae bacterium. Taxonomy (NCBI): domain Bacteria; kingdom Pseudomonadati; phylum Gemmatimonadota; class Longimicrobiia; order Longimicrobiales; family Longimicrobiaceae; species Longimicrobiaceae bacterium. The sequence continues at coordinate 9,403 of DASYWD010000038.1, read as the reverse complement.
CACGCACGTAGTCGGGGTGCTCCAGGAGGGCCGGGTCCACGCCGGCCTCCAGGAGCTCCTCCCGGGTGAAGGAGCGGACGGCCTCCACGCCGTCGCGCAGGTTCTTCCAGAAGGCCTCGACGTCGGCGGCCCCGGGGAAGCACCCCGCCATCCCCACGATCGCGACCTCGAGCCCGGTCCAGGCCCCGGAGTCGCCGCCGGGCGCCGTCATGCCGCCTCCGGGTCCGAAGAGCCCGCCGCAGGGCGCCCCCGGAGCTGCCCGCGCAGCCCCATCGCGGCCCGGCGGGCCTCGCCCCGGCTCCCGCCCTGCTCGCGCGCCTCAGCGCCGCCGTCCCGGCCTCCCAGCCACTCCGCCAGCGAGCGCACGGTGGGGTTCTGCAGCAGCCCCACCAGCGGCACCTCCCGCCCGAGCACGCGCTCCAGCCGCTCGTGCACGCGCATCAGCAGGAGGGAGTGGCCGCCCAGGTCGAAGAAGTTGTCGTGCGCTCCCACCCGTTCCAGGTCCAGGACCTCCGCCCAGATGGCCGCGATCCGCTCCTCCAGCTCGCTCTCCGGCCGGAGGTAGCCCACCTCCAGCTCGGGGCGGCTGCGGTCGGGCTCGGGGAGCGCGCGGCGGTCCACCTTTCCGCTCGCGGTAAGCGGAAGCGCGTCCAGCGTCACGAAGGCGGCGGGCACGGCGTGCTCGGGGAGCCGTCCGCGCAGGTGGGCGAGCAGCTCGCCGGTGCCGGGGCGCTCCCCCGCGGCGGGAACCACGTACGCCACCAGGCGGTGGTCGTGGCCGCGGTCGCGCCGCGCCGCCACGCACGCCTGCGCCACGCCCCCGTGCTCCAGGAGCGCGGCCTCCACCTCCCCGGGCTCGATGCGGAAGCCGCGGATCTTCACCTGCTCGTCCACCCGCCCCAGGAACTCCAGCACGCCGTCCGGCGTCCACCACCCCAGGTCGCCGCTCCGGTACAGGCGCGCCCCGGGCACACCCGCGAAGGGGTCGGGGACGAAGCGCTCCGCGGTGAGATCCGGGCGGCCGAGGTACCCCCTCGCCAGGGCGGCGCCCCCCAGGAAGAGCTCACCGGGGACACCCGGGGGGAGGGGGTTCATCCCCTCGTCCAGCACGAACACGCGCGCGTTGGCCACCGGGCGGCCGATGGGCGCGTCGCCCTCCCCGGCGCCGACCCGCCAGTGGGTCACCTGGATGGTGGCCTCGGTGGGGCCGAAGAGGTTGACCAGCTCCACCTCCGGAAGCTTCTCCCGCACGGCCGCGCAGAGTGCCGCGGTGAGCGGCTCGCCGCCGCTGAAGAGGCGGCGGAGCCCGGTCCAGGAGTCGAGCCCCGCGCCGGCCTGCACCAGGTGAAGCTGCGAGGGAACCACCTGGAGCGTGGTGACGTGGTGGCGTGCCACCGCCCCGGCCAGGTAGCGCGCGTCGGCGTGCGCGCCCGGCGGAGCCAGCACCAGCCGGGCGCCCGCCAGCAGCGGAGCGAAGATCTCCCAGACGGAGGCGTCGAAGATGTAGGGCGTCTTCTGCAGGACGGCGTCCGACCCGTCCAGCGGGTAGCGTGACTGCATCCACGCCATGTGGTTGCTCAGGCTGCGGTGCTCCACGACCACCCCCTTCGGGCGGCCGGTGGAGCCGGAGGTGTAGACCACGTACGCCGCGCTGCGTCCGTCCACCTCCACCCCGGGGGCGCCGGCCGGCTCCGAGACGAGCTCCGCGGCGGCGTCCTCCAGCACCAGCAGAGGAGCCCGGTGTCCGGGGCCGATGCGCTCGCGCAGCGCGCGCTGGGTGAGGACCAGGGCGAGCCCGGCGTCGGCGGCCTGGAAGGCCAGGCGCTCGGCGGGAGCGGCGGGGTCGAGCGGCACGTAGGCGCCGCCGGCCTTGAGCACCGCGAGGATGGAGATCACCATCTCCGGCGACCGCTCCAGCAGCAGCCCCACGCGCGACTCGGGGCCAACCCCCCGCCCCCGGAGGTGGTGGGTGAGACGGTTGGAGAGCGCCTCCAGCTCGGCGTAGGTCACCATCCGGTCGCCGCTCTCCAGCGCCACGGCGCCCGGTGTCCGCGCGGCCTGCGCGGCGAAGCCCTCCTGCACCGGGACGTCCATCCCCAGAAGGCGGGCGTCGCTCGCGTTCCAGTCGCGCAGCACCTCGCGCCGGGCCTCGTCCGAGAGCAGGGGCACGGCATCGTGCCGCTCCTCGGGCGCGGCCACCATCGCCTCCAGCACCCGGCGGTACCCCTCGCCGATCTCGCGCACCTGCGCCCCGGAGAAGAGCGAGGCGCGGTACTGCAGCATGAGGCTCAGGATGTCGGACGTCACCGGGTGGAGCGAGGCCGTCGCCATGAACGGGTAGCTCGTCTCCGCCAGGTCCATGTTGTCCACCACCTCCACCACGCCTTCCCGCATGACCTCTGCGAAGGAGTGGAAGTGCACCAGGTTGAAGGTGGTCTCGAACAGGCGCTCGGGGCCGTGCTCCCGCTGCAGCTGCGCCAGCGGATAGCGGCGGTGCGGCAGCATCGCCAGCTCGGTGCGGAAGCTGTCACGGACCAGCTCCCGCCAGCTCCCGTGCCCCAGCTCCAGGCGCATGGGGAGGGTGTTCAGGAAGAGCCCGCGAACGTCGGCGCCGCCGGCCACCTCCGGCCGTCCGTTGGAGACGACGCCCGTCACCACGTCCCGGCGGCCGGTGAGCACCCCCATCATCTTCAGGTGCGCCGTGAGCAGGATGCTGCGCAGCGGGACCGCCCAGGCGCGCGCCAGGCGGCGCAGCCCGTCCTGCAGCTCGGGGGAGACGCGGACGAGCAGCCGCTCCGTCCCCGCCTTCCCGCTCTCCCGGAAGCGCTCCGGGAGCTGCGGGAGACGGAGCGGGGCCAGACCGGCCAGGCGCTCGCGCCAGAAGCGCTGCGTCGCCTCGGAGCGGACGGCCTCGCGCTCCAGCTCCACGAAGTCGCGGAAGCGGGCCTGCGGGAGCGGGCGCTCCGGGAGCGGCTCGCCGCGCAGGAGGGCGGCGTAGTCCCGGAAGATGTCGCCGAAAAGCGAGGTGGTGCTCCACCCGTCCGCGATGGCGTGGCACTCGGTGAGCGTGAGCTGGAAGCGATCGTCCGCGCGCCGGTGCACGTGCAGGCGCATGAGCGGCGGGACCGTCAGCTCCAGGAGGTCGCGGAACTCCCTCTCCCGGAAGGCCCGCAGGTGCCGCTCCTGCTCGTCGGCCTCCAGGTGCCGGAGATCCTCCACGTGCACGGGCACGGCCGCGGCCGCGTGCACCACCTGGAGCGGCTCGCTGAAGCCCCGCAGGTGGATGGAAGTGCGCAGGTTCTCGTGCAGATCCACGGAGCGCTGCACCGCCCGGCGGAAGCACTCCTCGTCGAAGTGGCCGCGGAACTGGTAGCTGTTGACGTTGTGGTAGGCCGGCGTCTCGCGCGCCAGCTCCTGGTGGTAGAGCATCCCCGCCTGGAGGGCCGCCAGCGGGTAGGCGTCCACCGCGTCCTCCGGCAGCTTTCCCCGGTCATCCCCGGAGATCAGGTCGAAGGGGTGCCGCTCCCGGCCGAGCACGGCGTCGGCCGCCGCGGCGCCCCCCGCGTCCCGCGCGAGCTTCTCCGCCAGGGCGCGCACCGTCTGCCGCTCGAAGAGGTCCTGCACGGACAGGGTCAGCCCCCGCTCCCGCGCCATCCCCACCACCCGGACGCTCAGGATCGAGTCTCCTCCCAGGGAGAAGAAGTTGTCGTGGGCCCCCAGCCGCTCCACGCCGAGCACCTCCGCCCAGATGAGCGCCAGCGCCTCCTCCAGGGGCGTGGCCGGGGGCTCGTACGCCCGCGCCGACCCCCCGGCCGCCACGGGCTCGGGGAGCGCCTTCCGGTCCAGCTTCCCGCTGGGGAGGAGCGGGAGCGCATCCAGCTGCACCAGCATGGAGGGAACCATGTAGGGGGGCAGGCTCCCGTGCAGGGAGTCGCGGAGCGCCTCCTCCGCGGCCGGCGGGCCTCCCTCCTGGGGCACCCAGTACCCCACCAGGCGCGCCTCGTCCTCCTCGCCGCGGACCACCACCGCCGCCGCGCGCACCGCCGGGTGGCGTTCGAGCACCGCCTCGATCTCCCCCAGCTCCACGCGGTATCCGCGCACCTTCACCTGGTCGTCCAGGCGGCCCAGGGACTCCAGCGCCCCGTCCAGGCGCCAGCGGCACAGGTCGCCGGTGCGGTACAGGCGCGCGCCCGCGACCCCGGAGAAGGGATCGGGGACGAAGCGCTCCGCCGTGAGGTCCGGCCGCCCCAGGTAGCCCCGCGCCACCTGCACGCCGCCCACGTACAGCTCCCCGCGCACCCCCGCCGGCACCGGCCGCAGGAAGCGGTCGAGCACGAACAAGCGCGTGTTCGACACCGGCCCGCCGATCGGGACGGAGCCCGGCTCCTGCTCGTCCGCCTGCCAGAAGGCGACCTGGACGGTGCTTTCCGTGGGTCCGTACAGGTTGACCAGCTCCACCCCGGGGAGTTCCCGGCTCACCGCCGCGCACAGCGCCGCGGTGAGCGGCTCGCCGCCGCAGAAGAGGCGGCGGAGCCCCCGCCACCCGGACAGCCCTCCGGCCGCGAGCACCAGGCGGAGCTGGGAAGGCACCACCTGGAGGGTGGTGACCCCGTGCCGCGCCACCGCCCCGGCCAGGTAGGCGCCGTCCGCGTGGCTCCCCTGGGGCGCCAGCTCGAGGCGTGCGCCGGAGAGCAGCGGCGCCAGGATCTCCCAGACGGATGCGTCGAAGTTGAAGGGGGTCTTCTGGAGCACCACGTCCCCCGCGGCGAGGGGGAAGCGCCGCTGCATCCAGGCCATCTGGTTCGCGAGCCCCCGGTGCTCCACGACCACGCCCTTGGGGGTGCCGGTGGAGCCGGAGGTGTAGATCACGTACGCCGCGTCGAGGCCGTCCACCTCCGGCATCGGCGCTCCCCCGACCGGCTCGCTCTCCGCGAGCTCCGCGGGGGAGACGACCGGGACGGGGGAGCGCGGGTCCAGGCGCGACTCCAGCCCCGGCTGCGCGACCACCAGGGCGAGGCCGGCGTCCTCCGCCACGAAGCGCAGCCGGTCGGCGGGGTACCCGGGATCGAGGGGGACATAGGCGCCCCCGGCCTTGAGCACCCCCAGGAGGGCGGCGACCATCTCCGGGGAGCGCTCCATGAGGAGCCCCACGCGCGCCCCACGCCCCACGCCCCGCTCCCGGAGGGCGCCCGCCATCCGGCTCGCGGCCGCGTCCAGCTCCCGGAAGGGGATCGCCGCGCCCTCGCAGCCCACCGCCACTGCATCCGGGGTCCGCGCGGCCTGCGCCTCGAAGAGCCGGTGCACGGGCTCTTCGACCGCGGGGCCGGTGCCGGTCGCGTTCCAGCGGAACAGCACCTCCTCGCGCTCCTCCGGGTCCAGGAGGCCCAGCTCCGCCACCGCGGTCGCGGGGGACTCCAGCGTCTCGCGGAGCAGGACGCCGTAGCGCCGCAGGAGCCGCGCGGCGCCTGCGGCGGGATGGGCCGCGTCGTGGTGCAGCGTGACCTGCACGACCTCCTCCCCCTCCTCCCGCAGCCGCTCCGCCGAGAGCCGGAGGCCGAAGTGGTCGAGCTGGTGCCAGCGCCGCTCGACGCTCCAGGCCACGCCTCCGGCGGTCTCCGTCTCCGGAGGGAGGCCGCCGTAGTCGAAGCCGAACGCCGCCCCGGAGAGCGCCCCGCTCCGCGGCTCCCAGGCGTAGTAGTCCTGCCAGCTCCTCGCCCCGCCGAGCGCCGCCTCCACCTCCGCGGCGAGCGCCGCGAACGGCGCGCCGTCGCGCACCCGCCCCGGGAGCGGGACGTACTTGGCGAACGGGCCGAGGCTGCGGTGGAACTCCTCGTAGCTGCGTCCCTCCACGGCGACACCCACGGTGGCCCCCCCCTCCGCCCCGTGGCGGTGGATGAGCACCTGCCACGCGGCCAGCAGCCAGGCCGCGGCGCTCACCCCGTGCGCGGCGGCCACCCCGTCCAGCCGGCGGGTCAGCGCGGGAGAGAGCCGCTCCCGGTGCGCCCCGGGTCCGGCGGAGGCCGCGCCGGGATCCGCGGCCCACCCGCCCAGGAGCGTGGCCTCCGCCGGGTCGGGGGCAGAGCTCCGCGCCCAGAATTCACGGCCCTCGCGGGCCTCCTCCGAGGTGAGCATCTCGTTCAGCCACTCGGAGAAGTCGACGTACTGGACCACCTCCTCCGGCTCCGGGTGGCTCCCCCCGGCGATCCGCCCGTACGCGTGCGCCAGCTGCGAGGCCAGGTTGTCCAGGGTGGCCAGGTCGGCGCACACCGCGGGGAGCACCAGGTAGAGCACGTGGTCGTCCGCGCCCCGCCGGAAGAGCCCCGCGCGGAGCAGCGACCCGCCCACCGCCTCGCGGAGCCGGGCCCCGGCGGACTCGATCCACGCGGCCTCCGCCCCCTCGCGGTCCGGGGCGGGGAGGCCCTCCAGGTCGGCGTACTCCAGCGGGACCCGGACGTCCTCCTCCACCACCTGCACCGGGAGGCCGGCGCCGGGGATCACGCGGACGTGGGTACGGAGGATCTCGTGCGACCGCACGACGGAGGCGATGGCCTCCTCCAGGGCGCTCCGGTCAAGGCTTCCCCGGAGCCGCGCGGCGCACCACGCGTGGAGCGGCACGTCCGGGTCCGCCTGCGCGAGCGACCAGATGCGTACCTGCTGCGGGGAGAGTCTGAATCCCTGGAAGGCGGTCTCCGTCGTGCTCATCTCGGCTTCTTGGTGCAGTGTCTCGGGGGTACCGGGCAGCGGCAGGGCCGCCTACAGGTCCGTGCGCTCGTAGGGATCGGCCATGGCCACCAGCACCCGGCGGGGGCCGCGGAACGACTCCCGCGCGTGGGAGGCCAGCATGTTGTCGACGAGGAGGACGTCGCCCGCCTCCCAGTCGAACATCACCGTCTCCGCCTGGTAGGCGGCCCGGAGCGCCTCCATGGTCTCGGGCTCGATGGGCGACCCGTCCCCGTAGTAGGTGTTGTTCGGGAGGTCGCCCTCCGCGAAGTCGGCCAGGAGCGCCTCGCGCATCTCCCGCGGGAGGGTCGTGACGTGGAAGAAGGTGGCGTGGTTGAACCAGGTCTCCTCCCCGGTGCGCGGATGCACCGCGATGGCGGGGCGCGTCTGCCAGGTGCGGAGCCGGTTCCCGGGCTTCCACTCGCACTCGATCCCGTTCCGGGCGCAGTACTCCTCCACCTCCCGCGGGTCGGAGGTCTGGAAGACGGTCTGCCAGGGGAGCCCGAAGCCGTCGCCGAAGTTGCGGACGTACCTCCAGCCCTTCTCCGCGAAGCGGTCCCGGATGGCCGGATCGACGCGCTGGAAGATCCTGCGGGTGTCCGCGATGGGGGTCTGCCCCCCCTCCTCCGCCGGGGTGAGGCAGAAGAAGAAGAGCTTGAGCGGGAAGCGCCGGGCGTACGAGTGCTCGTTGTGCAGGAAGATCCGCTGGTCCGCCGGGTAGTCGGTAGAGGTGTAGACCCGCTCCCCCTCCTCGTGCCGCGGCGAGGAGCGCTCCCTGTACTCCATCAGCTCTCCGACGGCGGCCTCCACGAAGGCGTGGAACGTCTCCACCGTCGGGATGGGGAAGCCCCGGAAGAGGATCGCGCCGTGCTTGCGGAGGCGCCCCTCGATCAGCTCCCGGTTCCCGCTCGCCCAGGCGAGCGGGTCCAGGCCGGCCACCGCGGGCCGGATCACCAGGGGGAGCTCCTGCCCGGGACGGAGCAGGTCCTCCCGGATGAGGCTCTCCTGCGCCCCTCCGATCGTCCTGCGGGGTCCCGCGCGGAACGCCGGGGCGCCGGTCCTGCTCTGGTCGGTCGTGCTCATCGGGGGCCCTCTCATTCAGGTGGCGAGGTGATCGGGATCGCTTTCCTCTGCACGCTCTTCAACATCCTCCGCCCGGCCTGCTCGGCGATCCGGGTCCGCTCCGCGCGCCGCTCGCGCTCTCTCACGCCCAGGTTCCCCACCAGCTCCTCCACGCCCACGCCGGGGTGCTCGCTCACCCGCTCCAGCACCTCCACGAGGTCGCTCCGCATCGCTTCGATGGTGGCGGCGTCGAACAGGTCGGTCCGGTACGTGAAGAGCCCGAAGATCTCCCGCGGGGTCTCCTCCATGTAGAGGCACAGCTCGAACACCGCGACCTCCGAGGCCACCTCGACCGGATGCACGCGCAGCCCGTCCAGCGCCACGTCGGGCCGGGGGGCGTTCTTGAGGCCGAACATCACCTGGAAGAGCGGGTTGGTGCCCAGGTCGCGCCTTCCGACCAGCTCCTTCACCAGCAGCCCGAAGGGGAGGTCCTGGTTCTGGTAGGCCCCGAGCGTGACGTCGCGCACGCGCCCCAGGAGGGCCGTGAACGCGGGGTCCCCGGAGAGGTCGCTGCGGAGCACCAGCTCGTTGATGAAGAAGCCGATCAGGCGCTCCAGCTCCACGGTCCGGCGGTTCGCCGCATCGATCCCCACCACCACGTCGCGCTGCCGGCTGTAGTGCGCCAGCACCACCTTGAACCCCGCCAGCAGGAGCATGAAGAGCGTCACCCGCTCGCGCTCCGCGAGCGCCCGCAGCCGGGCGGAGAGCTCGGCGGAGAGCTGCATGCGCAGGCTGCCTCCGCGGTAGCTCACCCGCGCCGGGCGCGCACGGTCGGGGCACAGGTCGAGGGCAGGGAGGCCGGCCAGCTGCCGCTTCCAGTACCGCAGCTGCTCGTCGGCGGCCGGGCTCTCCAGCCAGCGGCGCTGCCACCCGGCGTAGTCCGCGTACTGGACCGGGAGGCGCGGAAGGACCGGCTCGCGGCCGGTGCTGAGCGCCTGGTAGCACTCCATGAGCTCCTGCACCAGGATCCCGGTGGACCAGGCGTCCGTGACGATGTGGTGCAGGTTGGTCAGCAGGACGTACTCCGTGTCGCCGGTGCGGACCACCAGCGCGCGGAAGAGTGGGCCCCGCTCCAGGTCGAAGGGGCGGACGGCCTCCAGCCCCGCCACGCGCCGGGTCTCCGCCGGCCGCTCCCGCGCCGGGACGGCCCGCAGGTCCACCGAGGGGAGCACGAAGGGCGCGGGTGGGAGGACGTGCTGGCGCCCCTGCCCCTCCACGGCGGGGAAGACGGTGCGCAGCGCCTCGTGGCGCTCCACGACGATGGAGAAGCTGCGCGCCAGGCGGCCGAGGTCGATCTCGATCCCCTCCAGCCGGAGCCCCTTCGACACCGTGTAGCTGGACTCCGTGTCTCCCACGTAGCTCAGGAACCAGAGACGCTCCTGCTCCGCCGAGAGCGGGATCGGCCGGCTGCGGTCGGCCGGCCCGAGGACCGAGGGGTCGTCGGCCTCCCCGGGGGCCCCTTCCCCGGCGATCCACGCCGCCAGCCCTTCCACCGTGGGGAAGGCGAAGAAGACCCCCACCGGCACGTCCACGCGCATCGCTGCCCGGATCCGGGCAGCGA
>DASYWD010000037.1 GCA_035936415.1 Longimicrobiaceae bacterium | reverse complement strand
GAGCTGCACCGGCGGCCCCCGGGCGGGGACCGCGGGGGGCGGGGGGGCGTCGTGCCCGGGGCGGGCGTCGCCGCCGCGCGCGGTGGTTCCTTCGTTCAGCTTGCTTTCCCTGTCCCGGCGCCGTGCGCCGCCGTAAGTTGCAATGGGAGCGGGTCATCCGGAGCGCAGCCGGGTGGCCCGGGATGTGCTGATCCCGCCACCGCGGACGCGTCACCCGGGGCACCAGGCATGCGATTCACGAACTATACCCGCTACACGGGAAACCGGGCGGACGCGCTGAACCTCCAGGCGCTGCTCGACCACCTGTCCGACTTCCTCCTGCAGAGCGGGTTCGCGGGGGGGCAGCACTACCACCCGTACTGGGGGGAGTTCGGCGGCGAGGACGAGCGCTCGCTGGACGCGCTCCGCGAGGCGCTGCTGCGCGCGCTCATCGAGAGCGGGCAGCTCACCCCGGAGATGCTCGCTGAGCTGCGCGGCGAGGGCGGCGGGGACGACGCCGTCCGGCAGGAGATCGCCGAGCTGCTCGACCGGCTGATCGAGCGGCTGGTGGAGGAGGGATACCTGAACGTGACGCAGCCCGGCGCGCCCGGCGGCCCGCCGCCGCAGGCCGGCGAGGGGAAGGTGGACGAGGCGCGCTCGGCCGCCCGGCAGGTGGAGTTCGACCTCACGGGGAAGGGGATGGACTTCCTGGGGTACCGCACCCTCCGCGGGCTCCTGGGCGCCATGGGGAAGTCGTCCTTCGGGTCGCACGACACCCCGCACCTCGCCACCGGGGTGGAGGCGGAGGCGGCGAGCCGGCCGTACGAGTTCGGGGACACGCTGAACCTGGACATCCCCGCCACCCTCAAGAGCGCGCTGGCGCACGACGGGCTCCGCGAGGACGGCCGCATCGACCTGGACTACGGCGACCTGCACGTCCACCAGGCCGAGTACCGGTCGAGCTGCGCCACCGTGCTGATGCTGGACACCAGCCACTCCATGGTCCTGTACGGCGAGGACCGCTTCACCCCGGCCAAGAAGGTGGCGCTGGCGCTCTCGCACCTGATCCGCACGCAGTTCCCGGGCGACACCCTGCGCGTGGTCACCTTCGGCGACCGCGCGGAGGAGATCCCGCTCTCGCGGCTGGCCCACGCCCAGGTGGGGCCCTTCCACACCAACACGGCCGAGGGGCTCAAGCTGGCCCGGCGGCTCCTCCTGGCGCAGAACAAGGACATGCGCCAGATCGTGATGATCACCGACGGGAAGCCCTCGGCGCTCACGCTCCCGGACGGGCGCATCTACAAGAACTCCATGGGGCTGGACGCGCGCGTGCTGCGGGAGACCTTCCAGGAGGTGGCGGCCTGCCGCAAGGCGGGGATCCTGATCAACACCTTCATGCTGGCCCGCGACGCGCACCTCGTGGCCTTCGTGAACCGCGTCTCCGAGATCGCGCGGGGGAAGGCGTACTTCACCACCACGATGACGCTGGGCCAGTACATCATGAAGGACTTCCTCCGCCGCAAGACGCGGAGGGCGGGGTAGTCCCCTGGTGAAGCCAGGAGCGCGCAGACGCGCCTTCGCGTTCCGGTGGGGCGCCGCCGTCCTCCTGGGGATCGCCGGCTACCTCGTCAACCTCTACCCCATCCCGCTCTCCCCGGGGACGGACCTGGTCTTCGGCGGGGTGGCGTACCTCCTTGCCGCCGTGGCCTTCGGGCCCGGTCCGGGGCTCCTCGCCGCGGGGATCGCCTCGGTCCGCACCCTCTGGCTCTGGAACCACCCCTACGCCTGGCTGATCTTCGCCCTGGAAGGGGCGGCGGTGGGCTACCTGTCGCACGTGCGGGGGCGCCGGCCCCTCGTGGCCGACCTCCTGTACTGGATCGTGGGCGGCGTCCCCCTCCTCTTCCTGACCTACTACCTGCTGATGGGCGTCTCGGGGAGCACCGCGGTGGTGATCTTCCTCAAGCAGCCCTTCAACGGCCTGATCAACGCGGTGGGGGCGGAGGCGCTGTACCTCATCCCCGGCGTGCGCTGGGCGCTGCGCGCGCGCGGAGCGCCCCGGCTCCGCTCGGCGCTGGCGGTGGTGGTGACGCTGGCGGCGCTGACCCCCGTGCTGGGGTTCGGGATCTGGTCCGGGCGCCAGGAGTGGGAGCGGAGCGTGGAGCGGGCCCGCGAGCGGGTTTCGCTCTCGGCCACCTCGTACGCGGCGAGGCTGGAGCAGTACGTGGCGCTGCACGCCGCCGCGGTCCGCTCCGTGGCCGAGGCGGCGGAGCGGGCGGGCGAGTGGGACCCGGCGCGCTTCCAGCGGCTGGTGGCGGCGGAGCACGGGCAGTTCCCCGGCTTCGTCAACATGTACGCCGCGGACTCGCGGGCCGTCGCCGTCGCCTTCCACCCGCTGGTGAACGCGCGCGGCGACTCGGTGGTGGGGCTGGAGTTCGGGGACCGCGCGTACGTCCGCGGCGTGCGGGAGACGCGCCGCACCGTGATCTCGCGGGTGGTGGCGGGGCGCGGGGGCGTGCAGGAGCCGCTGGTGGTGATCGCCCACCCGGTGGAGCTGGCCGACACCCTGGCGGGGTTCGTGGTGGGCGCGCTGGACCTGAAGCGGCTTCCCCGCCCCCCGGCGGCGCCGGAGCTGGGGGAGCGGATCCGGGTGGCGGACGTGGAGGGGACGCTGGTCTACGACACCGAGGCGCGCTACGGCCCCGGAGACCTCCCCCGCACGGTGCGCGACTCGCTCGCCTTCGACGCGGTGCGCGCCGTGGGGAACGACGGCACCACCACCTACCGCGCGGCGGGCGCCCTCCCCGCCGCCTCGGTCACCGCGTCGCAGGTGCTGGCCGGGGTCGCGCGGATCCCGGGGCTGGACTGGTGGGTGTGGACCGAGCAGCCCTACGCGCGCATCCAGGCCTTCGTGGCCGAGGCGTACGTGCGCCTCCTGGTGCTGCTGATCGTGGTGACGCTGCTGGCGCTCGCGGTGGGCGACCTGCTGGCGGCCTACCTTTCCGTCCCCCTGCTGCGCATGCGGGAGGCCGCCGCCGCGCTGGCCTCCGGCGGGCTCACGGCACGGGTGGGGGCGCTCCCGGCGGGGGCGCCGCTGGAGGTGCACGAGCTGGGGCGCGGGTTCGACGACATGGCGGCATCGCTCGCCCGCCGCACGGAGGAGCTGGAGGAGCTGGGCGAGATCGCCCGCTCGCTGGCCTCCACCCTGGACACGGACGAGCTCCTGCGGCGGGTCACGGACGCCGCCACCCGCCTGGTGGCCCCGGACGGGTGCGGGATCGCGCTGCTGCGCCCCGGGGGCGAGACGCTCCGGGCCGCGGACTACACGCTCGGGCTCCTGGCGCCCACCGCCGGGCGCGAGGTCCCGGTGCGGGACTCGGTCCCCGGATGGGTGGTCCGGGCGGGGACGCCGGTCCTCCTCCCGGACGCGGCCACGGACCCGCGGGTGCGCCGGGCGTACATCGACCCGGAGCGGGTGGGCTCGGTGATCTGCGCCCCGCTCGTGGGGCGCTCCGGACCGCTGGGGACGCTGACCGCGGTCCGCTCCCGCGAGGGCCAGCACCCCTTCACCGACACGGACCTCCGCCTGCTGGAGCGGCTGGCCCGCCACGCGGCCGTCGCCGTGGAGAACGCGCACCTGGTGGGCGCGGAGCGCCGCCGCACCCGGGAGAGCGAGGCGATCCGCATCGTCGCCCGCACGCTCTCGGCGGCGCAGGGGCTCGGGGAGACGCTGGCGGTGGTCGCCCGGGAGGCGGCCCGGATCGTCCGCTCGCAGGCGTGCACGGTGGCGCTCCTCCGCGGGGAGGGGGAGGAGGCGGAGCTGGAGGTGGTCGCCACCTCGGGAGAGACGGGGACGCCGGTGGGCGCCGTGCTCCCGGTGCAGGAACAGCTCCTGGAGCGGCCGGTGCACCGGGGGGTGCCCGCCGCCGGGGGCGGCGCCGGCTACGAGGCCTCCGTTCCGCTGCGGGTGGGCGAGGTCGCGCTGGGGGTGCTCACCGCGGCGCGGCGGGACGAGCCCTTCGGCCCGGCGGACGCCTCGCTTCTCGCCGCCTTCGCGGACCACGCGGCGGTGGCGCTGCGGAACGCCCGTCTCCTGGAGGCAGCGCAGGAGGCCTCGCGCGCCAAGTCGGACTTCATCGCCACCATGAGCCACGAGCTGCGCACCCCGCTGAACGCGGTGCTGGGGCACGTGGAGCTGCTGCAGATGGGCATTCACGGCCCCGTGACGCCCCCGCAGGTGAACTCGCTGGCGCGCATCGAGACGGCGTCGCGGCACCTGCGCGGGCTGATCGAGGAGGTGCTTTCGTTCTCCCGCCTGGAGGCGGGGCGAGCGGAGGTGACGATGGAGCCGGTGAACCTGTGCGACCTGGCGCGCGAGGTGGCCGACGTCATCCAGCCGCTCGCGATGCAGAAGTCGCTGGAGTTTCGCCTGGACGGCTGTGACCCTCACCCGGTGGTGCAGACCGATCCCGACAAGGTGCGGCAGATCCTGATCAACCTGGCGGGGAACGCCGTGAAGTTCACCGACGAGGGCGAGGTGTCCATCCAGGTGCGTTCGATGGACGGCATCGTCGCCCTCTCGGTGTGCGACACCGGCCCCGGCATTCCGCACGAGGACCAGGAGCGCCTGTTCCGCCCGTTCGAGCAGCTGGAGAGCGGGCTGGCGCGCACGCACGGCGGCACGGGGCTGGGGCTGTACC
>DASYWD010000036.1 GCA_035936415.1 Longimicrobiaceae bacterium | reverse complement strand
GCCCCGGCGGGCCGCGCCGCGCCCGCGGGCGGACGCGCCCGCGCGACGGAGGCCGCGCAGGGGGAGGCACAGGTCACCGGGATCCGGGTCACCATCCCGGGGAGCGAGGACATCTCGCTCGGCGACACCCGGGCGGCGCAGAGCGGGCGGAGCGGCATCATCGTCTACGGCGACGACTCCGCCCGGCAGGGCGCGGCGCCGGCCGACCCGCGCAGAGGCATCATCGTGCGCGACGCGGTGGGCGCCGACACCGTCCTCACGGACGAGGCGCTCGACCAGGTCCGCCAGCAGCGCGAGCGCAACGTCGTCCCCCGCACCGTCCGTCCCGAGAACCGCGACGTCCCCGTGGCCGACTCCACGATGACGCCGCGGATCCGCGAGCGCGAGCGCAACGTGACGCCCCGAACCATCCGGCCGCAGACCCCGGGCACCCCCCGCTGACGCGGCCGCGAACGAACAGAACAGGAGAAACGTGCCAGTCCAGCCCCGTCCCGGAGACCCCGCGATCACCCCCGAGCTGGTCGCGGAGCACGGCCTTTCCGAGCACGAGTACGAGCTGATCCTGGGGATCCTGGGACGCGAGCCCACCTTCACCGAGCTGGGCGTGTTCAGCGCCATGTGGTCGGAGCACTGCGGGTACAAGAACTCGCGCCCGCTGCTGCGCCAGTTCCCCACGGAGGCCCCGTGGGTGCTGCAGGGGCCCGGCGAGAACGCCGGCGTGATCGACGTGGGCGACGGGCTGGCGGTGGCCTTCAAGATCGAGTCGCACAACCACCCCTCCGCGGTGGAGCCGTACCAGGGGGCGGCCACCGGCGTGGGCGGGATCCTGCGCGACGTCTTCACCATGGGCGCGCGCCCCATCGCGGTGCTCAACTCGCTCCGCTTCGGGGAGCTGGACGGCCCCGGGGCGGACCGGGTGCGCTTCCTCTTCGCGGGGGTGGTGAAGGGGATCGGCGACTACGGCAACTGCGTGGGGATCCCCACCGTGGCCGGCGAGGTGTACTTCGACTCCGCGTACGAGGGGAACCCGCTGGTCAACGCCATGGCCATCGGCCTGATGCGCCACGAGGAGCTGATCAAGGGCGTGGCCGAGGGCGTCGGCAACCCGATCATGGCGGTGGGCTCGAAGACGGGGCGCGACGGGATCCACGGCGCCACCTTCGCCTCCGCGGAGCTGTCGGAGGAGAGCGAGGCCAAGCGCCCCATGGTGCAGGTGGGCGACCCCTTCACCGAAAAGCTGCTGCTGGAGGCCTCGCTGGAGCTGATCCGCTCCGGGCACATCGTGGGGATCCAGGACATGGGGGCGGCCGGGCTGGTCTCCTCCTCCACGGAGATGGCGGCGCGGGGCGGGACCGGGGTGGACATCGAGATCACCCGCGTCCCGGTCCGCGAGAGCGGGATGACGCCGTACGAGATCCTCCTTTCCGAGACGCAGGAGCGCATGCTCGTGGTGGCGAAGAACGGCCGCGAGGACGACGTGCGCGCCATCCTGGGGCGGTGGGACCTGGACGCGGAGACCATCGGCGAGGTGACCGACACCGGCCGCTACGTGGTCCGCGAGAATGGCCGGGTGGTGGTGGACCTGCCGGGCGAGCCGCTGGTGACCGCCTGCCCCACCTACACCCGCGAGGGGCGCGAGGACCCGCAGATTGCCGCCCTGCGCGCCTGGGACCCCGCCGAGGTCGCGAAGGCCGACGCCGCCGTGGACCCGACGGATGCGCTCCGGCGGCTGCTGGACTCTCCCACCATCGCCTCCAAGCGCTGGGTGTACGAGCAGTACGACAGCACCGTGCGCACCAACACGGTGGTGGGCCCCGGCTCGGACGCGGCGGTGATCCGCCTGCGCGGGACGAACCGGGCCATCGCGGCGACGGTGGACTGCAACGCCCGCTACGTGTACCTGAACCCGCACCGCGGCGGCCGGATCGCGGTGGCCGAGGCGGCCCGCAACCTGGTGTGCTCCGGGGCCCTCCCCCGCGCCGTTACGGACAACCTCAACTTCGGCAACCCGCTGAAGCCGGAGGTCTACCACCAGATGTCCGAGGCGCTGCGGGGGATGGCGGAGGCGTGCCGCGCCCTGGAGACCCCCGTCACCGGGGGCAACGTCTCGCTGTACAACGAGAACCCCCGCGGCGCAATCTACCCCACGCCCACGGTGGGGATGGTGGGGATCGTGGACGACCTGGCGCACGTCACTACCTCCGGCTTCCGCGCCGAGGGCGACGACGTGGTGCTCCTGGGCCGCAACACCGGCGAGCTGGGCGGGAGCGAGTACCTCAAGGTGATGCACGGCCGCGTGGCCGGCGACGCCCCCGCGCTGGACATGGACGCCGAGGCGGCGCTGCAGCGCGCGCTTCTCGCCGCGATCCGCGCCGGGCTGGTCCGCTCCGCGCACGACCCGGCCGAGGGCGGGCTGGCGGTGGCGCTGGCGGAATCCGCCTTCGCCGATCCTGTGCGCCCCTTCGGTGTAGAAGTGGAGCTGCCGGACGAGCTCCCCCGCGGCGCCCTCCTCTTCGGCGAGGCGCAGAGCCGGGTGGTGGTCTCGTCCGCGCCGGAGAAAACGGACGCGCTGCTGCGCCTCGTGGCGGAGCACGGCGTCCCGGCGGAGCGGATCGGGCGGGTGGGCGCCGTGGACGGCGTCTTCCGCATCCGCACCCGGGACGCGGCCGTGGAGGCTCCCATCCGGGAGCTGGCGGCCCTCTTCTACGGCGCGATCCCGCGGCGGATGGACGGCACCCCCGCGGACGTGGCAACGACGCTGGAATCGCCGGTCACGCAGCACCCCTGAGGCGGGCGCGCGGATCGTCCCTAACGAAGGCAACCAGCCCATGTGTGGAATCGTAGCGGTCTCCGGCACGGCCGAGGCCGCGAAGCTGACGTACCTGGCGCTGCACTCGCTGCAGCACCGCGGGCAGGAGGCGGCGGGGATCGCCGTCTTCAACCCGGAGACCGGGACGACCCACCGGCACCGCGACGCGGGGCTGGTGTCGGACGTGTTCACGCCGGAGGTGCTGGACCGGCTCTCGGGCGACCTGGCGCTCGGGCACATCCGCTACTCCACCGCGGGCGGCGCCGGGCTCAAGAACGCGCAGCCGCTCCGGGTCACGTACCGGGAGGGCGACCTGGCGCTGGTGCACAACGGCAACCTCACCAACGCCAACGAGCTGCGCTCGCGGCTGGTGAACGAGGGGTCGCTCTTCCAGAGCACCATCGACAGCGAGGTCGTCGTCCACCTGATCGCCCGCTCGCAGCGGCACGGCGTGGAGGCGCAGATCGACGACGCGCTGTCGCAGCTCCAGGGCGCCTTCTGCGTGCTCATCACGGTGGGCGACACGCTGTACGCGGCCCGCGACCCGTGGGGGTACCGCCCGCTGGTGATCGGCCACCTCCCGCAGGGGGGCGTCGTGGTCGCCTCGGAGACGTGCGCGCTGGACATCGTGGGGGCCCGCTACCTGCGCGACGTGGAGCCGGGCGAGGTGCTGCGCATCCGCGGCACGGAGATCACGGCGCTGCGCCCCCTCCCGCCGGAGGGGATCCGCCAGCCCTGCGTGTTCGAGCTGGTGTACTTCGCGCGCCCGGACTCGCGCCTCTGGGGCTACAGCGTGGACCGCGCCCGCCGCGCCTTCGGGCGGAAGCTGGCCCAGGAGCAGCCGGCGGACGCGGACATCGTGATCTCCGTGCCGGACTCGGCCAACTCCGCGGCGCTGGGATACGCGGAGCAGTCCGGGATCCCCTTCGAGCTGGGGCTGATCCGGAACCACTACGTGGGCCGCACCTTCATCGAGCCCAGCCAGGCGGGGCGCGACTTCAAGGTGCGCCTGAAGTACAACGCGGTGCGGGAGATCCTGGCGGGCAGGCGGGTGGTGGTGGTCGACGACTCGCTGGTGCGCGGCACCACCTCGCGCGGGCTGGTGAACCTGCTGCGGGAGGCCGGGGCGCGGGAGGTGCACCTGCGCCTGGCGTCCCCACCGGTGCGGCACCCGTGCTTCTACGGGATCGACATGCCGACGCGCGACGAGCTGATCGCCGCGAACAAATCGGTGGAGGAGATCCGCGATTTCCTGCGGGTGGACTCGCTGGGCTACCTGACGCCGGAGGGGATGCTGGAGTGCGTGGAGGAGGCGGGGACCTTCTGCACCGCCTGCTTCTCCGGCGACTACCGCGCCCCGCTGGTGGACATGGAGCGCGGCTTCGCGATGGCGTCGCACTGCTGACGCGGGGCCTGCGCGGTGTGGGGCGATTCCCGACTTGCCTCCGCCCGCAAACGGCCTACTTTGACGGGGTGCGGCCCTTGCGGCGCCGCACCCCGTACCTGTTTCCGATCCAACCGCGCCTGAGGGGGGCCCGATGAAGTACCGCACCTATCCCGGGACCGACATCACCGTCTCCGAGGTCGGCTTCGGCCTCTGGACGCTCGCCGCCGGATGGTGGGGCGATTTCACCGACGAGCAGGCGGTCTCGCTCCTCCACCGCGCCCACGACCTGGGCGTCACCGCCTTCGACTCCGGCGACACCTACGGCAACGGCCGCGCCGACGGGCTGCTCGGCCGGGCCTTCGCCGGCCGGCGCGACCGGGTGACGATCACCACCAAGGTGGGGTACGACTTCTACGCCCACCCCGACGCGCGCCGCGGCCAGCAGGAGATCCCGCACAACGCCTCGCCGGAGCACATCCGCTTCGCGGTGGAGGAATCGCTGAAGCGGATGGGGACGGACGTGATCGACATCGTCTCCTACCACAACGCGCACGAGGAGCACGTCCCGGACGACACCATCTGGGAGACGCTGCAGCGGCTGCAGGAGGAGGGGAAGATCCGCGCCTGGGGCGCCGCGCTCGGGCCGTCCAACGGCTACCTCTTCGAGGGGCTGGAGCTGATCCGCGGGCGCGGGGTGAAGAACCTGCAGCTCATCAACAACGTCCTGGAGCCGTTCCCCGGGCAGGCCCTCACCGAGGCCGCCGAGCAGAGCGGCCGGACGGGGATCCAGGTGCGGGTGACGCACTCCTCGGGGATGCTGGAGGGCCAGTACACGGAGGACACCGAGTTCGCCAAGAACGACCACCGGCGCCACCGCCCGCGCTCCTGGCTGATCAACGGCCTGAAGAAGCTGGAGTCGCTGCGCTTCCTGCACGAGGGGCGCGACATGACGATCGGCCAGGCGGCGCTCAAGTACCTGCTCGCCTCCCCCGCGGTGATGACCACGCTCCCCAACATCTACAACGTGGAGCAACTGGAGGAGTTCGCCGCGGCCTCCGACAAGCCGGACCTCACGGCCGAGGACCTGGACCGGATCCGCGAGCTGCAGCGCGTGAACTTCCACGTGCACGAGGAGCACATGCGGTACAAGGGCACCATGCTCCGCGAGGGCGAGCCCATCGCGCCGCCGTACCGCTACGAGGGCGACGGCTACCCGGAGACGGAGCTCGCGGCGGGCGCTGCGGACTGACGCCGCGGCCGTATCGGAGCAAGAAGAGCCGCCCCGGTCGCATGGCCTGGGCGGCTCTGTTCGGTCCGGACGCTCCTGCCGTCACCTCGACGTGGAAGCGGCTTCTCCATGCGCAGAAGGGGCGCAGCCGATGATCGGAGTCGTCGTGGCCGTGAGCCGTAGCGGTACGCACACCTTCAGCAAGGCGAACCAGGACGTCGTCCGGCTGCTGCCCGGCCTCGGAGTCGAGGGCGACGCGCACATGGGTCGGACGGTGAAGCACCGCTCGCGCGTCGCCGCCGACCCGACGCAGCCCAACCTTCGGCAGGTCCACCTGGTCCACTCCGAGCTGCACGACGAGCTGCGGGCCGCCGGCTTCGTCGTGTCGGCGGGGGACATGGGCGAGAACGTCACGACGCGCGGCGTCGACCTGCTCGCGCTCCCGGTCGGCGCGCGGCTGCACATGGGTGGCGCGACGGTCGAGGTGACCGGCCTCCGCAATCCCTGCGCGCAGCTGGATCGCTTTCAGCCCGGACTCCTGGCCGCGGTACTTGGCCGCGACGAGCACGGCAACCTGGTCCGCAAGGCGGGCGTGATGGGGGTGGTCCTCACCGGCGGCGAGGTGCGTCCGGGCGACGCGATCCGGGTAGAGCTGCCCCCCGGGCCGCACCGGCCGCTCGACCGGGTCTGAAGGCCGCCGCCGGCCTGGCCGGAGGTGACCCGGCGCTCCGTGCGTCGTCAATCGGATGTTTGGCGTCCGTTTCTGTCCCTCCCTTCTTCCCTCCGATCCCACTCCGATGCGCGTCCTCGGGTTCGCCCTCCTCGGGCTGCTGCTCCTCCCTGCCCTTTCGCACGGACAGGCCCACACGATCAGCACCCGGCTCACTCCGCCGGAGCGCGTCGGCACGTTCCGTCTGGCTTCGATCAAGCAGCTCGAAGGCGGCGCAGGGGGCCATCTCCGCTACCGCTCGGCCGAGGGGGTCGAGCTGGACGCCCTCCTCCAGCCGCTCCCCGACGACCCGGAGTGCGACCGGGCCTGCGACTCCGTGGCCGTGGACAGGGAAGCGGACGCGTTCCCCGAGCGGATCCCCGCGCTGGTGGAACAGGGCGTCTTCGATTCGCTGGCGGTGGAGCGGGACGACACGCTGCGCGTGGAGCACGCCGGGGCGGTCGCCCACGGGCGGCACCTGCGCCTGGCGGGCCCGGTGAAGGGACGGCCGACGCGCCTCCACGTGCTGCTGTACGGGATCGGCAGCTACATGGTCAGGGTGGGGGCCGCCCACCCCCCGAGCACGAAGAGCGACAGCCTGGTGGCCGAATTCGCGCGGGAATTCGTCCGCTCCACCATGCAGCCGGCCGGCGAAGCGGCCGCGTGCGCCAGCGGACCCGCGGACCCGGACGCGAC
Organism: Longimicrobiaceae bacterium; assembly: GCA_035936415.1. Taxonomy (NCBI): domain Bacteria; kingdom Pseudomonadati; phylum Gemmatimonadota; class Longimicrobiia; order Longimicrobiales; family Longimicrobiaceae; species Longimicrobiaceae bacterium. Next base: position 413 of record DASYWD010000036.1, on the reverse strand, counting down.
GCGGATCACCGCCACCTCCATGCTCCCTCTCGTCGGGGTGCGCGGGAGGGTGGCGGCCGTGCTGGCCGGCCTGGGGTTCACGCTGGACCCGGCGGCCAGGGAGCCGGACACGTGGCGGTCCGCGCCCGCGGAAGGATGGCCTGCGGGGATCGACTACACCCCGTGGTCCAGGGAGGCGGGTCCGGGCTTCGTCGTCGAGGTGCGGCTCGCCGAGCGCGACGGGGGAACGGCGATCACGGTGGCGGCGCAGGCGCTCTGCGCGCCGAAGTGGGGGAGCGAGGACCCGCGGGCGCTCGAGCTCTCGCTGGAGCTGGGGACCGCGGCGGCCGTGCTCGCCAGGCTCGATCCCCGGGCCAGGCGGTAGTCCCGGGGGGCCGCCCCTGCCCCGACAAGCGAGGAGCCGCCCCCGCCCG
>DASYWD010000035.1 GCA_035936415.1 Longimicrobiaceae bacterium | reverse complement strand
GGCGGTAGGCGTCCGGGTCGGCGGCCAGGTCGGGCACGCGCTGCGGCTCGCCGGTGCGGAGGGCGCGCCCCTCCAGGCTCCCCTCCACGGGGAGGTACTCGCCCTCGTGCCGGGCGAGCGCGCCGGTGCCGATGCGCGCGCGCAGCACGTCGCCCTCGGGCTCCAGGGTGCAGACCAGGGCGGACGCGGGGGCCAGGAGCGCGGCGGCTTCCTCGGCGATGGTGCGGAAAAGGCGCTCGGTCTCCGCGGGGCGCGTGGTGGCCTCGGAGATGCGGCGGAAGGCGGAGAGTACGGCGGAGAGGTCCTCCGCCGACAGGACGGAGGTCGCGGACGGGTCGGAGCTGGCGCTCCGACCGTGCCGGGGATCCTCTCCCGGGTGGGGGGAGAAATCCGGCCCAGACCGCTCGGCGGGCATGGAGGGAGTGGTGTGCTCAGGTCCACTTTCGGCGGCTGGCCGATCTCCCGGAAGAGACGCCCGGCTCTGCGGCCCCGGCTCACGCCGGGTGTGCTATTGTCGAGTGACACCTGGAGCGCAGTATACGGCGCGGCGCTCCTCCGCGCAAGAAGGTTCCGCGGGCTCAGGCCACCGCCGGCATCCGCGCCGCGCGGCCCACCAGGGAGAAGTCGTCCTCCTCGGGGAAGCCGGCCTCCTGGGCCCGGAGGAAGGCGCTCACCACCGCCGGGTCGAACTGCGATCCGGCGCAGCGGACGATCTCCCGCACCGCCGCGTCCTCCGGCTGCCGCTCGCGGTAGGGGCGGCTGGTGACGATGGCGTCGTAGGTGTCCGCCACGGCCAGGATCCGCCCCTCCACCGAGATCTCCTCTCCCCGTAGCCCGCCGGGGTAGCCGTTCCCGTCCCAGCGCTCGTGGTGGTGGAGCACGCCGGGGAGGGCGGGGCGGAGGAAGGAGCTCCGCTCCAGGATGGAGGCGCCGATGGTGGGGTGCCGCTTCATGATCCCGTACTCCTCGGGGGTGAGCCGCCCCGGCTTCCCCAGGATCTCGTCCGGGATCGCCACCTTCCCCAGGTCGTGGAGGAGCCCCGCCACCCACAGGTGCCGAAGCGTCTCCTCGCCCACCCCCAGCACCCGCCCGGTGGCGACGGCGTACCGGGTCACCCGTTCGACGTGGCCGCCGGTGTAGCCGTCCCGCGCCTCGACCGCGCTGGCGATGGTCAGCAGCGCGTCCGCGAAGAGCGTCTCGATCTGCTGCGCCTGCTCGCTCACCCGGCTCTCCAGGTGGCCCTGGTAGAAGCGGTTCTCCTGCACCAGCCGCCGGTGCCGCAGGGCGCGCTCCACGGCGAGCGACACCTCGTCCAGGTTGAAGGGCTTCAGCAGGTAGTCGTCCGCCTGCAGCCGGAGCGCCTCGATGGCGTTCTCCATGCTCCCCACGCCGGTGAGGATGATGAAGCCCACCGAGTCGTCGTGCGCCTTGGCCAGGCGGAGCAGGTCGGTCCCCTTCATCCCCGGCATGAGCAGGTCGGAAAGGATCACGTCCGCGCCGTGGGCGAGGAGCATCGCGTACGCGGTCTCGGCGTCGGGGGCCTCGGCCAGCTCGTACCCGTCGCCGGAGAGCGCCCGGCGCAGCAGGGCGCGGATGTTGGGCTCGTCGTCCACGATCAGGACTCGGGGGCGGCCGTTCGACGGGAAGTGCAGGATCGGGTTCGTCATCGTCTCGTCCGGTCGCCTGGAGAGCGCGAGTCGTGGCGCGGCCTCGCCACGCGGAGCGCGCTGCGGGGGAGGAGCGGGCGTCGTGGATGCATCGGGGAGCGCGGGAGCGGCGGCGCAGGGCGGCGCCACGGGGTCGCGCGGGCAAAGTGGACGGCCTGCGGTGAAGCACAACGTAAGGGGGCGAGGGGCGCTTGTCGAGAACCTTAGAAGAGCGAGGTCTGCTCGCCCAGCTCGCCGGGGTCCACGGGGGCCTGTCCCAGGAGGCGCTGCATCGCCCGCGCGGAGCCCGGCGCGTGCCCCGCCCAGAAGTTGCTGAAGTACGCGAAGGTGGCCGTCCCGCGGGCCGCCGCGCGCCGCAGCGCCTCCGCCCAGGCGTCCTCGGCCTCGCTGCGGTCGGCCTGGAGGTGGGAATGGTCGGTGATGGAGCGGTCCGGGCCCATCCACCGGACGTAGTGGAAGTCCGCCGTGGGCCGGAGCGCCAGCGCCAGCAGCACGTCGCGCGGGACCCAGGGGCCGTCGCTGAGCGCCAGCGCCACGCCGTGCGCCGCCAGGAGCGAGAGGAGGCCGGGGAGGACGCGCCGGTCCACCCAGCGGCGGCTGCGCAGCTCCACCGCCACCCGGAGGTCGCGGGGGAGCAGGGGGAGGAAGGCGGCGAGGGCGGGGATCTCGTCCGGGAGGAAGTCGGGCCCCATCTGCACCAGGACGGGGCCGAGCTTCCCCTCCAGCTCGCGCGCCCGGTCGAAGAACTCGGCCGCGACGTCCTCCGCGCCGCGCAGGCGCCGCTCGTGCGTGACCTCTCGCGGGAGCTTGAGCGCCAGGGTGAAGCCCGGCGGCGTGCGCTCGGCCCAGCCGCGCACCGTCTTCGCGGGCGGCACGGCGTAGAAGGTGGAGTCCACCTCCACGGTGTCGAAGGCGCGGGCGTAGGTGGACAGGTACTCCGCGGGGCGGCTCCCCTCGGGGTAGAACCCGCCGATCCAGGCGTCGTAGTTCCACCCCTGCGTGCCGACCCGGACCGCGGCCCCGGTCATCTCCGCTCCCTCCGGCGGGACGGAGCGCGGAAGGGGTGGCGCGCGGCGATGGAGGCGGGTGTGGAGCGTCGGGGGGTCACGGCGTCGTCGGGTGCGGTTGGAGGGCTGGTCGGCCGGAAGACACGATACGGTGCTTCGCGCTCCGGCGCACCTGCCTCGCGCTGTTTTGAAACTCGGGGCGTGCGCCGTCCGTAAGGGATGCAGGCGGGAAGGCACCGTTCCCCGGATCAACTCTCAGGAGCATCTACGATGAAGGAAAACAACCTGCTCGGCACCCTGCTCACCTGGCTCGCCGTGGGCATTCTCGCGGTCGTAGCCCTCAAGGTGGTCTTCTTCCTCCTGGGCGTCACCATGGCCCTGGTGGCGATCCTCTTCCGGCTCCTCCCGATCCTCCTCGCGGGGATGCTGGTGTGGATGGTGATCCGCTGGTTCAGCAAGGACCGCGGCGGACGGGCCGAGCCCGACCCGCTGGACTTGTAGCGGCGGACGGGGGACAGAGTGCCAGGGGGGGCGCCCCCGCCCC
>DASYWD010000034.1 GCA_035936415.1 Longimicrobiaceae bacterium | reverse complement strand
GGCCGGAAGGCCGGGGCGGCTCCTGGTGTTTTCGGGGTGGCTTCAGGCACCCCGTGGGACGGGCTACAGGGACTTGAGGTACTGCACGAGGTTCTGCTTCTGCTCTTCGCTCAGGCCCAGGGTCAGCACCCCGTCGTAGTGGTTGACGACGTCGCGAAGGGTGGCCGCGCTCCCGTCGTGGAAGTACGGCGGGTGCTGCCAGACGCCCCGGAGCGGCGTGGTGCGGTACTTCCCCGTGGTCGCGCGCTGCGCCAGGAGGGGGTCCATCCCCGTCTCCGCGGGATCGTGCAGGATCCCCAGGTTCACGTCCGTGAAGGTGGGCGGGATGTGGCAGGTCGCGCACCGCCCCTGCCCCTCGAACACCACCTTCCCGGCGGCCGCCCGCGCGGGGTCGAAGCTCCCCGGGGGCGGGACCGGCGCCCGCAGCGAGTGCTGGTACGCCTTCAGGACGCCCAGCAGGGGAGTCACCCGGTCGGGACTCTGGACGATGTTGATCCCCAGGCGCGGGTCCGAGAAGGAGCCCTGCCCGTGCATCTGGGTGACCGCCACGTACGCGTTCCAGTACGAGATCGGGCCCTCGCCGGTGAACGTCTCCAGCGCCACGTCGGCCAGCCCGAACGCCGGCGGGATCACGGTGGGGTCGTTGAGCCCGTCCAGGTTGAAGTATGCGTCGTACATCCCCGGGCCCCAGGAGTTGTACACGGCCTTCACCGCGGGCGGCAGCACCGGGGAGAGCGCGATGATGGCGCCGACGTTCAGGTCGCGGTTGGGCCACCCGTCCAGGCGGCGGCCCACGCCCGGCATGACCGAGTTGTCCACCGTGGAGTGGCAGAGCGCGCAGGTGATTCCCAGGCTCCTGATCTTCCCGTCGCTGACCTTCGCCTGCACGCCCACCACGGCGTCGCGGCGCAGGAGCTCCACCGTGGTGGCGGGGCTCGTCAGGTCGGCGGAGGCCAGCAGCCCCGGCGGGAGCCGCTCGACGTCCACCTTGAGGCCAACCGAGAGCGCGGTCACCGGATCCACCGCCACCTGCACCACCTCGTGGAGCCGAAGGGTGTCGGTCCAGAAGGGCTCGTTCCCGAAGGTCTCGTAGCGGAACACCTGCCGCCCCTGCGCGGGGTCGCCTCCGGCGCTCTGCGCGGCCTCCTCCGCCGCCACGGCGCGCAGGGGATCCTCTTCTGCCTCGCACGCGGTGAGCGAGGCCAGCAGGAGCAGGAGCGCTCCTGAGCGGAATGCGGCTCTGTTCTGCATGCTACCTCCACGGCTGAGGCTCAGCACGGGGCTACCGGGACGGAAGCGGCCCGTCCATTGCACGTTACTCCTCGTGGCGTCTTATAGCAAGCTTTATGTCGCTAAAAACGCCTTCATGTACGGCCTCGGCGGAAGGAGGTGACGATGAGGGGAACGACGCGGGCGAAGACGCGGGGACGGATCCTGGCCCTGATCTGCGGTGGGGATCGGACCGCGGGCGAGCTGGCGGAGGCGATCGGGATCAGCGCGAGCGCAGTCCGCGTTCACCTGGCCGGGCTCGCGGCGGAGGGACTGGTCGGGCACGACCGCGTGATCCGGGGCGTGGGCAAGCCCGCGCACCGGTACCGGCTCACCGCCGCGGGAGAGGGATTGCTCTCGCGCGCCTACCTCCCGCTGGTGGACAGCCTCCTCGACGTCCTCGCCTCGCGCATGAAGGAGGAGGAGGTCGAGGAGCTCCTGCGTGCAGTCGGACGCCACCTCGCAGAGCGCCGGCCGCGGGCGTCGGGCGACGGGAGCGCACGGGTACGGGCCGCTGCGGAGCTGATCGAAGCCCTTGGCGGGCTCGTGGAGATCGAGCCGTCGCCGGCCGGAGCGACCCTCCAGGGGCGGTGCTGCCCGCTGGGCGCGATCTCCCCGGAGCACCCGCAGGTGTGCAGGGCGCTGGAGGAAACGCTCGCGGTGTACACGGGGCTGCCGGTTCGCGAGCGCTGCGACCGGACCGGCCGGCCGAGCTGCCGCTTCGACGTGGCGCTCCCCGCCGTGCCGGCATGATCGGCCAGCGGATCGCCGCATTCGCCGCCGCCGCAGAGCACGATCCTTGCACCGGTACACGCCCCCGCGGCCGCGATCCGCGGGGGCTGCGTGAAGTACCGAACGCGAGGAGGGACCGATGTCGAAACCGAACCTGAAGGGGCTGCGCGTCGCCGTGCTTGCGGCGGACGGAGTGGAGCAGGTGGAGCTGACCAGCCCGCGTGAGAAGCTGGAGGACCACGGCGCCGAGGTGGAGGTGATCTCCCTGCGCTCCGGCTCCATCCGGGCCATGAACCTGCTGAAGCCCGGGAAGAAGATCAGAGTGGCCCACACGGTCTTCACCGCCGACCCCGACCGCTACGACGCCCTGCTCCTCCCGGGAGGCTTCGCCAGCCCGGACTTCCTGCGGCAGAGCGAGCAGGTGCTGGACTTCGTCCGCCGGTTCGACCGCCACGGCAAGCCCATCGCCGTGATCTGCCACGGCCCCTGGGTGCTCGTCTCCGCGGGGCTGGTGCGCGGGCGGCGGCTCACCTCCTGGCCGGGTCTCCAGGACGACGTCCGCAATGCCGGGGGGACCCGGGAGGACGAAGCGGTCGTGCGCGACGGCAACTGGGTGTCCAGCCGCGGCCCGCAGGACGTCCGGAAGTTCAACCGGGCCATGCTGGAGCTGTTCGCGGACGAGGCGCCGTTCACCGACCTGCACGAGGGCGGCTCCGCGATGTCGCTGGGCGGGCTGGTGGCGAGCGGGCTCGCCCTGGCCGCCATCGGCTACGGCCTGCGCCAGTGGCAGGGCGGCGAGCCGGGGGACGCCGGGCACCGCTACGAGCGGGGCGACGACGTCCGCGGCACGCGCGCCGCCCCCTCCCGATACGCGGAAGCGAACGTCGCGCTCTGACGCCCTCCGGTCCACCTCGACGGCCGCCCCGCTTTCCCGCGGGGCGGCCGTGTCGTGTCCGGTCATCCCCGTTGTCCGCCGCCCGGCGGGCGATTAACCTGCACCGATGGGAGATCCCGTTCGAGATCCGCCCCGCACCCGGAATGAGACCGTACACCAGCGAGGAACCATGAGGCGCGTCGCGATCCTTCTTTCCCTCCTCCTGGGCGCCGCGAGCGCTCCACCGGCAGCAGCCGCACAGGGAGCCATCACGGGCGTGGTGCACGCTCCGCCCGGCCGCGACGTGCAGGGGACGATCGTGAGCGCGTGCGCGGTGGAGGGGGACCGGTGCAGCCCGGGGTCGCGCCGGTCCCGCGCCGTGCGGATCGACGCGAGCGGGGCCAGCGCCCGCTTCACGCTCGCGGGGCTCGCGGCCGGCGAGTACATGGTGATCGCCCTGCGCGACGTGAACGGGGACGGCGCCGAGGACCCGGGCGACTGGGTGGGCGAGTACCGGTCCGGTGACGCCGTGGCCCGTGTGCGCCCCCCCGCAACCGGCCTGGAGGTGCGGATGCACGCGCCGGGCGCCCCCCCGGCCGCCGCGCGCCCCTCCGCTCCACCCGGCCGGGCGCCTGCGACCCCGCCACCGGCCGGGCCTCCGGCTGCCGGAAGGGTGAGCGGGATCGAAGGGATCTACGAGGGGGTCACCCGCAACCTGGTGGCGCCCGGCCCGGGGAGCCCCGTCGCCTCCGGGATCACCTGGACGCCCGGCCGGGACTGGATGGCCTTCTACCCCGGCGGGAGGGTCTACCTCGCCCTCCCCGAGGAGGGGCTCGCCGTCCCGCTCGACTGGGAGAAGGTGTGCGCGCGCAGCCCCGCCTGGTGCGCCACGTACGAAGTGGTGGGAGACCAGGTGCGCATCCGCTGGCGCACCGGCGAGCAGAAGGTGCTCCGCCGGGACCGGGAGGGTGTGCTGTGGACCACCGACCGCCTCAACTACAACCGCCTCCCCCGCCTCGACGGGATGCGCCTGGACGGGACGTACCACGTGACCTGGAAGGAGGAGCACAAGCCGGTGCGGCTCAGCTTCACGCGCGGGGGCGCGTTCTCCGAGCGCGGACTGCTCGACGCCGTGAGCTGGAACTCCTCCGACTACAGCGAGAGCGCGCAGCGGATCCGGGGGATCCCCGGCGGGGCCGGGACCTACGACATCCGCGACAACACGCTGGAGCTCCGCTACCGGGACGGCCGGGTGATCCGCCTCGTGGTGTACGTGGCCCCGGGAGAGGCACGCTCGGAGCGCCCGGGGACGCTGTACGTGAACAGCTTCGACTTCGTGCCGGTGCGGTGAGGCCGCCGGGGCGGCGGGATCCGCCGCCCCTTTCCGCTCCCCGGCGGGCGGCGTAGACTGTCCAGGAAGCGCCTCGCACCCGCACCGCAGCCGGAGGGTCGCCCTTGAAGGTCGCAGTCGTCGGCGGTGGACCCGCCGGTCTCTACCTCGCCCTCCTCCTCAAGAAGGCCGACCCGTCGCACCGGGTCACCGTCCTGGAGCGCAACGGCCCCGACGACACTTTCGGCTGGGGCGTCGTCTTCTCCGACCAGACCCTCGGCAACCTCCGCGACGCCGACCCCGAGAGCTACCGCGCCATCACGGACCAGTTCGCGCACTGGGACGACATCGACGTGCACTTCCGCGGGACGACCGTCACCTCCGGCGGGCACGGCTTCAGCGGGATCGCCCGCGTCCGCCTGCTGCAGATCCTCCAGGCGCGGGCCGCTGATTTGGGCGTGGAGCTGCGGTTCCGCACCGAGGTGCCGGACGACGAGGCGCTCCCCGGCCTGGGGCTGGGCGACGTGGACCTGGTCGTCGCCGCCGACGGGGTGAACTCGCGCCTGCGGTCGAAGTACGCGGCGCACTTCCGCCCGGACCTGGACGTGCGGAGCGCGAAGTTCGTGTGGCTGGGCACCACGCGGCTCTTCGACGCCTTCACCTTCATCTTCGTCGAGAACGCGTACGGCGTCTTCCAGGTGCACGCCTACCGCTACGACGAGGCGAGCTCCGCCTTCATCGTGGAGTGCGACGAACGGTCCTGGTGCGCCGCCGGCTTCGACCGGATGAGCGAGGCCGAGACCGTCGCCGCCTGCGAGGCGATGTTCGCCCCCTGGCTGGACGGCCACCCGCTCCGCAGCAACTCCCCCCACCTCCGCTCCCCCTGGCTCAGCTTCACCCGCGTCTCCTGCGAGCGCTGGCACCACGTGCAGGGCGACGTGGCGCCCGTGGTGCTGGTGGGCGACGCCGCGCACACCGCGCACTTCTCCATCGGCTCCGGGACCAAGCTGGCGATGGAGGACGCCATCGCGCTGGCCCGCATCCTCGGGGAGGAGCCGGAGATGGAGACGGCGCTCGCCCGGTACCAGGAGGAGCGGCGCACCGAGGCGCTCCGGCTGCAGAACGCCGCGCGCAACTCCATGGAGTGGTTCGAGAACGTACGGCGCTACGTGCACCTGGAGCCGCCGCAGTTCGCCTACTCCCTGCTGACCCGCTCCCAGCGCGTCTCCCACGAGAACCTCCGCCTCCGCGACGGCGCCTACCTCGCCGGTGTGGAGCGCTGGTTCGCGAGCCGCGCTAGCGGCGCGGAGGCGGAGAAGGCGCCGCCGCCCATGTTCACGCCGTTCCGGGTGCGCGGGCTCACGCTTCCCAACCGCGTGGTCGTCTCGCCCATGGACATGTACTCGGCCACGGACGGCACGCCCAACGACTTCCACCTGGTGCACCTGGGGGCGCGGGCGCTGGGCGGCGCCGGACTGGTCTTCACGGAGATGACCTGCGTCTCCCCGGAGGGGCGGATCACGCTCGGATGCACCGGGATGTACGCGCCGGAGCACCAGGCGGCGTGGCGGCGCGTGGTGGAGTTCGTGCACGCCTGGTCCCCCGCGAAGGTGTGCCTCCAGCTGGGGCACTCCGGCCGGAAGGGCGCCACCCGGCTGATGTGGGAGGGGATGGACGAGCCGCTCCCGGAGGGCGGGTGGGAGGTGATGGCGCCCTCGGCCGTGCCCTGGAGCGAGCGGAACCCCGTCCCCCGCCCCATGACCCGCGCCGACATGGACCGGGTCCGGGACGAGTTCGTGCGCGCAACGCGGATGGCCGCGGAGGCGGGGTTCGACATGGTGGAGCTGCACTGCGCGCACGGCTACCTCCTCTCCAGCTTCCTGACGCCGCTCAGCAACCGGCGGGAGGACGAGTACGGCGGCTCGCTGGAGAACCGGCTGCGCTACCCGGTGGAGGTGTTCGCGGCCATGCGCGCCGTCTGGCCCGGGGACCGGCCGATGTCGGTGCGCATCTCCGCCACGGACTGGGTGGACCAGGGCGGGCTGGACTGCGCCGACGCGGTGGAGATCGCGCGCGCCTTCAAAGCGGCCGGCGCTGACCTGATCCACGTCTCCGCCGGCCAGACCTCGCCCGCCGCGAAGCCGGTGTACGGCCGCATGTTCCAGACGCCGTTCAGCGACCGGATCCGCAACGAGGCGGGGATCGCCACCATCGCGGTGGGCAACATCACCGAGGCGGACCAGGTGAACGGGATCATCGCCGCCGGCCGGGCGGACCTGTGCGCGCTGGCACGCCCGCACCTGAGCGACCCGCAGTGGACGCTGCACGCGGCGGCGGAGCTGGGCTTCCCGGAGCAGTGGTGGCCGGTGCAGTACCTGAGCGGCAAGGCGCAGCTCGAAAGGCAGCTCCAGCGGCAGCAGGAGATGCTGGGCACCGCGACCATCTGAAGGGACCGGAGCGCGATCATGGCGGACGGCGCGTACCTGGCGGGCCAGCACGCGGTGGTGACGGGGGGCGGCCGCGGCATCGGCGCCGCCATCGCCGAGGAGCTGGCGCGCCTCGGCGCGACGCTCACCCTGATGGGGCGCGACCGCGCCCGTCTCGACGCGCACGCCGCCTCGGTCCGGGATCGGTTCGGTGCCGATGCCGCGTCCGTGGTCTGCGACGTGGCCGAGGAGTCCTCCGTCGCGGCGGCGTTCGCGGAGGCGCGGGAGCACTCGGGCGAGGTGCAAGTGCTGGTGAACAACGCCGGCCAGTCGGAGGGCGTGGCGTTCCTGGAGACCACGCGCGAGGTGTGGGACCGGATGCTCTCCGTGAACCTGACCGGGACCTTCCTGTGCACGCGGCAGGTTCTCCCGGCCATGCTGGAGGCCCGCTCCGGCCGGATCGTGAACGTGGCGTCCACCGCCGGGCTCCGCGGCTACTCGCGCACGGCGGCGTACAGCGCGGCGAAGCACGGCGTGGTCGGCCTCACCCGCGCCCTGGCCCTGGAGACGGCCAGACGAGGGATCACGGTGAACGCCGTCTGCCCCGGCTACACGGAGACCGACATGGCGCAGGCCGCGGTGGACACCCTGGTTCGCGCCCGCGGCATCACCGCGGACGAAGCGCGCCAGATGATCGCGCGTCCCATCCCGCGCGGCACGCTGATCCTCCCGGAAGAGGTGGCGAACGCGGTTGGGTGGCTGTGCGGGCCCGGGGCGTCGGCGGTGACCGGGCAGGCGATCGTGGTGGCGGGGGGGGAGGTGATGGCGGGGTGAGGGGGCCCCCACCCGGCGGAAGGCCCCCTCCCCCCAGCCCCCTCCCCCGCAAGCGAGAGAGGGGGAGCACTGCGACTGGTGATCTATGCTGGAACGACCTATGCCGTCGAAGCGGATGCGATCGAGCAGCACGGAGGTGCAGCAGGCGGCGCGCCGTCTGCGAAGAAAGGAAACTCCCGCGGAGACCATCCTCTGGCGGGCACTCCGACGCAACCAGCTCGACGGGTTGCATTTCCGCCGGCAGCACGCACTCGGGCGCTTCGTGCTCGATTTCTATTGTGCGTCGCTCCGGCTTGCGGTCGAGCTCGACGGCGAGGTGCACGACGACGTTGACCAGGCAGCAAGAGACCACGCCCGGAGCGCGGCTCTTGCCGCGATTTCGATTCGCGTCATCCGCTTCCGCAACGAGGAGGTCCTCGGCGATCTCGGATCCGTTCTGGACCGGATCCGCCGGGCCGCCCGCCCCGCCAACGGATCGCCGAGCGTGCCCTGACAGGGCCGTTCTCCCCTCTCCCGCTGGCGGGGGAGGGGCCGGGGGAGGGGGCCTGCCACCGACGCCAGACAGAACTCCATGACCACCACGCTCCTCGCCGCCGACCTCCGCCCCACCCACTTCCTCTGGGAGGTGGACGGCCCCGTCGCGACCATCACCCTCTCGCGCCCCGAGCGGAAGAACCCCCTCACCTTCCAGTCGTACGCAGAGCTGCGCGACACCTTCCGCCAGCTCGCATTCGCCACCGACGTGAAGGTGGTGGTGCTCACCGGCGCGGGCGAGAACTTCTGCTCCGGCGGCGACGTGCACGACATCATCGGGCCGCTGGTGCGGATGAAGGAGGAGGGGCACATGGACGAGCTGCTCACCTTCACCCGCATGACCGGCGACCTGGTGAAGGCCATGCGCGGCTGCCCGCAGCCCATCGTCGCGGCCGTCGACGGGCAGTGCGTCGGCGCGGGGGCCATCCTCGCCATGGCGAGCGACCTGCGGCTGGGGACCGCGCGCAGCAGGGTGGCCTTCCTCTTCACCCGGGTGGGGCTCTCCGGCGCGGACATGGGCGCCTGCGCGATCCTCCCCCGCATCATCGGGCAGGGGCGCGCGAGCGAGCTGCTCTACACCGGGCGCAGCATGGGCGGGGAGGAGGCTGAGCGGTGGGGGTTCTACAACCGCCTCGTGGATCCCGGGCAGCTGCAGGAGGAGGCGCGCGACCTCGCCCGCCAGCTCGCCGCCGGGCCCACCTTCGCGCATGGCATGACCAAGCGCTGCCTGCACCAGGAGTGGGCCATGGGGGTGGACGAAGCCATCGAAGCCGAGGCGCAGGCGCAGGCCATCTGCATGCAGACCGAGGACTTCGCCCGGGCGTACCGGGCGTTCGTCGCGAAGGAGCGGCCCGTGTTCGAGGGGAACTGATCGAGTGCGAAAGTGCGGAAGTGCGAAAGTGCGTGAGTGGGGCGCCGCCGCGGCAGCGAGCTGCCGTGCTCCCCTCCCCCTTGCGGGGAGGGGCCGGGGGAGGGGGTCCGCCGGAGGAGGGCCCCATGCCTGACCGCACCTTCCTCGCGTGGCCGTTCTTCGACGCGCCGCACCGGCGGCTCGCGGAAGAGCTGGAGGCGTGGGTGGCGTCGGAGGTGGCGGTGCGCGAGCCGGACGAGCGCGACGTGGACGCCGCGTGCCGGGAGCTGGTCCGCAGGCTCGGCGCCGCCGGGTGGATCCGGTACGCGTTGCCGGCGCCCTACGGGAACGCCGGCGAGCGGCTGGACGTGCGGACCCTCTGCCTCGTGCGGGAGACGCTGGCACGGGCATCCGGGCTGGCGGACTTCGCCTTCGCCATGCAGGGGCTGGGGAGCGGGCCCATCTCCCTCTTCGGCTCGGACGCGCTCAAGCGGCGTTACCTGCCGGGGGTGGCGGCGGGGGACTCGATTGCGGCGTTCGCGCTCTCCGAGCCGGAGGCGGGCTCCGACGTCGCGGCCATGCGCACCACGGCGCGGCGCGACGGCGGCGGATTCGTGATCGACGGGCGGAAGACGTGGATCTCCAACGCGGGGATCGCCAACCACTACGTGGTCTTCGCGCGCTTCCCGGAGGCGGGGGAACGGGGGTTCGCCGCCTTCGTGGTGGACGCGGAGAATCCGGGACTGCACCTCGGCGAGCGGATCGAGACGGTGGCGCCGCACCCGCTGGGGACGCTGGAGCTCGACGGGTGCAGGGTCCCGGCCGAAGCGCTGGTGGGCGAGGCGGGGGCGGGGCTCAGGGTGGCCCTGGGGACGCTTGACGTGTTCCGCTCCACGGTGGGGGCCGCGGCGCTCGGGCTCGCGCGGAGGGCGCTGGACGAGGCGCTGGCGTGGTCCCGCGAGCGGGAGGCGTTCGGGAAGCCGCTCGCCGATTTCCAGCTCACGCAGGCACGCCTGGCCGACATGGCCGTGGACGTGGACGCCAGCGCGCTCCTCGTCTACCGCGCCGCGTGGACGCGGGACGCGGGGGCGCAGCGCATCACACGGGAGGCGGCGATGGCGAAGCTGTACGCCACCGAGGCGGCGCAGCGGGTGGTCGACTCCGCGGTGCAGCTCTTCGGCGGGCGCGGCGTGGTGGCGGGCGCCGCCGTCGAGCGGCTGTACCGCGAGGTCCGCGCGCTCCGCATCTACGAGGGCACTTCCGAGATCCAGAAACTGGTCATCGCCGGGCAGCTCCTCGGCGAGGCCGGCAAACCCCGGGCGAAAGACGAGGCGAGCGATGCCTGAAACCACCGCGCAGGCGAACCCCGTCCCCAGTGCGCACCAGGACACCTTCGCGCGCGACCATCTCCCGCCGCGGGAGCTCTGGCCGGAGCTGGACCTTTCCGCGCTCCCCGAGCTCGCCTACCCCGCGCGGCTCAACTGCGCCGCGGAGCTGCTGGACCGGATGGTGGAGGCGGGCCGTGGCAGCCGGGTCGCGGTCCTCGCGCCCGGCGTGCGCTGGACGTACCGCGAGCTGCTGGAGACGGCAAACCGCATCGCCCACGTGCTCCGCGACGACCTGGGCGTGGTCCCGGGGAACCGCGTGCTCCTGCGCGGGCCCAACAACCCCATGATGGCCGCCTGCTGGCTCGCCGTGCTCAAGGCCGGCGGGATCTGCGTCGCCACCATGCCGCTGCTGCGCGCGCGCGAGCTGTCGTACGTGGTCGAGAAGGCGCAGGTGCGGCTGGCGCTGACCGACGCGCGGCTCACGGAGGAGATCGAGGCGGCGGCCGCCTCCAGCCCGGTGCTGGAGCGGATCGTCGCCTTCAACGCCCCGGACGCGGAGGGCTCGCTCGAGGCGATGATGCGCGGCAGGCCCGCCGACTTCGCGAACGTGGACACCGCCGCGGACGACGTGGCGATGATCGCCTTCACCTCCGGCACCACCGGCCAGCCGAAGGGGGCGATGCACTTTCACCGGGACGTGCTGGCCTGCTGCGACACCTTCTCGCGGCACGTGCTCCGCCCCTCCGAGGACGACGTGTTCTGCGGGTCCCCGCCGCTGGCCTTCACCTTCGGGCTCGGCGGGCTCCTCCTCTTCCCCCTGCGCGCCGGCGCGGCCACGCTCCTCCTGGAGCAGCCCACGCCCCCCAACCTGCTGCAGGGGATCCAGGACTTCCGCGCGACCATCTGCTTCACCGCGCCCACGGCGTACCGGGCCATGGCCGGGGACGCGAAGCGGTTCGACCTGTCGTCGCTGCGGAAGTGCGTGTCCGCGGGGGAGACGCTTCCCCGCCCCACCTTCGAGGCGTGGCGCGAGGCGACCGGGATCCGCATCATCGACGGGATCGGCTCCACCGAGATGCTGCACATCTTCATCGCCTCCCCCGAAGAGGAGATCCGCCCCGGCTCCACCGGCCGCGTCGTCCCGGGATACCGGGCGCGCGTCATCGACCCGGAGGGGAAGCCCGTCCCGGACGGCACCCTCGGCCGTCTCGCGGTGCAGGGGCCCACCGGGTGCCGCTACCTGGACGACCCGGAGCGGCAGCGCGGCTACGTGCAGGACGGGTGGAACCTGACCGGCGACACCTACGTCCGGGACGCGGACGGGTACTTCTGGTACCAGGCCCGCAACGACGACATGATCATCTCCGCGGGCTACAACATCGCCGGGCCGGAGGTGGAGGGCGCGCTCCTCGACCACCCCGCCGTGGCCGAGTGCGGCGTCGTGGGGGTCCCGGACGCGGAGCGCGGGCACGTCGTCAAGGCGTTCGTGGTGCTGCGCGAGGGGCACGCCGCCGGGCCGGAGATGGCGAAGGAGCTGCAGGACTTCGTGAAGCGGGAGATCGCGCCGTACAAGTACCCGCGCCAGATGGAGTTCGTGGACGCGCTCCCCCGCACCCAGACGGGGAAGCTGCAGCGCTTCCGCCTGCGTGAGCTGGGCGCCTGAGCAGGACGATGGAATTTCTCCAGCCGGCCGGGTGGGCGCCGCCCCGCGGGTACGCCAACGGCGTGGCGGCGAGCGGCCGGCTCGTCCTCACCGCCGGGCAGATCGGGTGGGACCCGGCCACGGGCGAGTTCGCCTCGGACGACTTCGCCGCGCAGGCGGAGCAGGCGCTCCGCAACGTGGCCGCCGTGCTGCGCGAAGCGGGAGCGGCCCCGGAGCACCTGGTCCGCCTCACCTGGTACGTGACCGACCGGGAGGCGTACCTCGCCTCCACGCGGGAGGTGGGCCGGGCGTACCGCGCCCTCTTCGGGCGGCACTTCCCGGCGATGGCGGTGGTGGTGGTCGCCGGGCTCCTGGAGGCCCGGGCGAAGGTGGAGATCGAGGCCACCGCGGTCGTCCCGGGGTGAGGCGCCCCGCCCGCCCTGGCGCGAGGCGGCGCGAGCCACGATCTTGCCGCTCGCCGTCCTCGATCCGTCCACGCAAGACCGAACCACGATGACCTTTCTCTACCACGCGCACTCGGGGCTCCGCTACCTCGTCCTCCTGGCGGCGGTCCTCGCCATCCTGTACCTGGCGTTCGGCTGGGCGACGCGCCGGCCGTACGACCGTACGGCGCGGGTCCTGGTGGCGATCTTCACCGGCACCCTCGACCTCCAGGTGCTCCTGGGTATCGCCCTCCTCTTCGTGCGCCCGTTCTACCCCGCGCTCATGGGGCACATCGTGATGATGCTGCTGGCGGCGATCGCCGCGCACGGCTTCTCCGTCTTCGGGCGGGGGCGCCCCGACGAGCGGCAGCGGTACGGCGTCGTCCTCGCCGGGGTGGTGGTCGCGCTGGTGCTGGTGCTCGGCGGAATCATGGCCATCGGGCGGGGCGTGTTCCAGATGTCGGTGTCGTGAGCGCCGGGGAGGGCCCCGGAAGCGACGCTGCGCCGCCGGGGGCCACCCCGGCGGCGCAGCGTGTTTTCACGGTCGGCGAGCTGTCCGCGCGCGAGCGGTACCAGCTCCTCACCTCGCTGGTGGTCCCCCGCCCCATCGCCTGGGTGTCCACGCGCTCCGCGGGCGGGCAGCGCAACCTGGCGCCGTTCAGCTACTTCGGGGCGCTCTCCGCCACCCCGTTCCTGGTCGGCGTCTCCGTGGGGCACCGCGGCGGCGCCCCCAAGGACACCCTCCGCAACGTGCGCGAGACCGGCGTCTTCTGCGTGAACGTCGCCACCGAGGCGCAGCTCCGCGCGATGAACCTCACCAGCGGCGAGTGGGGCCCGGAGGTGGACGAGTTCGAGCGCGCCGGCCTCGTCTCCGCCGAGGCGGATTCGGTGGACGCGCCGTACGTCGCCGACTGCCCCGCGGTCTTCGAGTGCCGGCTGTTCAAGGAGGTGGAGATGGAGGGCGCGCCGAACACGCTGCTGATCGGCGAGGTGCTGCGGGTGCGGATCTCGGAGGAGCTGAGGATGGTGGAGGGGACGCACTTCGTGGACACCGGGTCGCTCCGGCCCGTCGCGCGCCTCTGGGGCGACCTGTACTCGCTCATCGGCCAGACCCCCGCCCTGCCCCGGCCGGAGTAGGCCCCCTCCCACGGACTTGCCCCCTCCAGATCCCCCGCAAGCGGGAGAGGGGCTGGAGTGCCCCCCGCGGGTGAGACCAGTTAGAATGGGAGTCCACACGGCCGGGAGGCCGAGGAGGACTTCGAAATGCATCGCAAGAGACACACGGTCGAGCAGATCATCGGAATGCTGCGCGAAGCGGACGCGCTGCTC